>CAYFYD010000466.1:0-3272 GCA_964347195.1 uncultured Ectothiorhodospiraceae bacterium | reverse complement strand
AGAAGAAGGGCAGCGGGGAGCGCCGCAGCCCCACGCGCACCGTGCGGTGGCGCTTGCCGCTCTTCTGCCAGGTCCAGGGGGAGGAGGAGAGATTGATCACCGCCTCCGCCCCGCGCTCCCGATAGACGCGCAGAGTGTCCAGCACCTCCCCGTCCTGCTCGTAGTCCTCGCACCAGAGGTCCTCGCAGAGCTGGACCCCGAAGCGGAGCTCGCCGCCGGAGCGCCGCGGGACGCGGTAGGGGATCAGCCAGTCCGAGACGGGTCGCCCCGCCGCGGCCGCGAGCTTTCGCAGGGAGTAGAAGTGCCGGTCGTCGTCGAAGAATCGGTAGTTCGGCTGAAGGGTCTTGGCGTGCGCTCCGCCCGGCAGGCCGGGCGGCAGGCCCGCCCGCCGGACTTCGGCCCCATCGCGGCACACGTGCACGGCGTTGAACTTGCGGATGCGCCCGTCCTCCCCGATCTGCCCGGGGTCGAACGCGACGTTGCCGTACACCACCGTGATGCCCACGCTCGCCGCCCGCAGCACCTCGTCCCCCGCCGCGAAGTCGCGCACCAGCGCGTCAGCCTCCCAGGCGTCGCCGATGATGTAGCCGGGCACGCACAGCTCGGGAAAGGCGATCAGCTCGAGCCCCGTAGACCGCGCCCTCTCGATCATCTCCAGCATGCGTGCGACGTTGCGGTCCGGCCGCCCGGGCCGCACCTCCATCTGCGCAATCCCGATGCGCGGGAGCGGGTTCGCCACGCTCAGCCCACGCCGCCGGACGGGCCGGCCCGGGATCGCCCTCCCCGATGCATGCGCGCCCTGATCGCAGGCACAATGCACCGGCGGCGATGGGACACAGGAAGGGCATGGATGAGCGACGGCGAGCTCGAGACTTCGACCCGGGCGCTGGTGAGCGCGGCTGCGTTCATCGTCGTGGTGGCGGGCATGCGCGCGGCCCAGCCGATCATCGTGCCCTTCCTGCTCTCGGTCTTCATCGCGGTGATCAGCGCGCCGCCCTTGCTGTGGCTGGAAGAGCACCGCCTTCCCCGGGCGGTCGCGATGCTGATCGTGATCGCGGGAATTATAGCGATCGCGGTCGGCCTCACCGCGATCATCGGGCCGTCGATCGGCGCCTTCACCCGCGACATCCCCACCTATCAGGCGAAGCTGAACGCGCAGCTCGACGCGGTGCTCGGCTGGCTCGGCGACCGGGGCGTCGCGGTGACCCTGGACGGAATCCTGGACATCGCCGATCCCGGCGCGGTGATCGGGCTCGCGGGCGACCTCTTCAACAGCTTCGGCGGCCTGCTCGCCAACGCGTTCCTGATCTTCCTGACGGTGGTCTTCATCCTCTTCGAGGCGTCGAGCCTCCCCGAGAAGATCAGCCGGATCTCCGGCAATGCCGAGCACTCCCTGGACCACTTCCGCCGCTTCACCCGCAACCTGCGCCGCTACCTCGCGATCAAGTCGCTCGCGAGCCTCGGCACCGGCGCCGGCGTGACCCTGTGGCTCTGGATCGTGGGCGTCGACTATCCCATCCTGTGGGGCATGCTCGCCTTCTTCCTCAACTACGTCCCCAACATCGGCTCGGTGATCGCGGCGGTGCCGGCGTTGCTGCTCGCCATGGTGCAGCTCGGCATCGGCGCGGCGGGCGCGGCGGCGGTGGGCTACCTGGTGCTCAACCTGCTCTTCGGCAGTGTCATCGAGCCGCGCTTCATGGGCCGGGGCCTCGGGCTCTCGACCCTGGTGGTGTTCCTCTCTCTCGTCTTCTGGGGATGGGTCCTCGGGCCGGTGGGCATGTTCCTCTCGGTGCCCCTGACGATGACCGCGAAGATCGCGCTCGAGTCGCGCGAGGACACGCGCTGGATCGGGATCATGCTCGGACCCGCCCTGCCGCCCGAAGAAGCGGCCGAAGGCGCGGGGGGCCCGTCGAGGTGAGCACGCGCGCCCATCGCCCGCGCCGCGGCGCCCGGCGCCGGGGCGCCGGAACCGCGAGGGGCCCATCGACATGAGCGACCGCGATCTCGCCGCGTTGGCCGGCAACTGGAACTACCCGAGCGCGATCCGCTTCGGCGCGGGGCGCATCGCCGAGCTGCCCGAGGCCTGCCGCGAGCTGGGCATGGCCCGCCCCCTCCTCGTCACGGATCCGGGACTCGCCGCGCTGCCGATGGTGGAGGGGGGCCTCGAGCTCTGCCGGAGCGCGAAGCTCGGCTGCGCCCTGTTCTCCGAGGTGCGGGGCAACCCGGTCGAGGCCAACGTGAACGCGGGCGTGCGCGCCTACCAGGAGGGTGGGCACGACGGCGTGATCGCGTTCGGAGGCGGGAGCGCGCTCGATGCGGGAAAGGCGATCGCGTTCATGGCCGGCCAGCGGCGCCCGATCTGGGACTTCGAGGACCGCGAGGACTGGTGGACCCGCGCCGACCAGAGCGGCATCGCGCCGGTGGTGGCGGTGCCCACCACCTCCGGCACCGGTTCGGAGGTGGGGAGGGCCTCGGTCATCACCGACGAGCGCGACCACACCAAGAAGATCATCTTCCACCCCGCGATGCAGCCCGCCCGGGTCGTCCTCGACCCGGAGCTGACGGTGGGCCTCCCTGCCGCGCTCAGCGCCGCGGTCGGCATGGACGCCCTGTCGCACAGTCTCGAGGCCTTCTGCAGCCCGGTGTTCCATCCCCTCGCGCAGGGGATCGCGCTCGAGGGCATCCGGCTGGTTCACGACTGGCTGCCGCGGGTCTGCGAGGACGGCCGCGACCTGCCCGCGCGGGCGCGCATGCAGGTCGCCTCCACCATGGGCGCGACCGCCTTTCAGAAGGGGCTCGGCGCGATGCATTCGCTCAGCCACCCCTGCGGGGCGGTGCTCGACACCCACCACGGGCTGACCAACGCGGTGGTCATGCCCTATGTGCTCGCCTTCAACCGCGCCGCGGTCGAAGAACGCCTCGGAGCGCTCGCCCGCTACCTGGGCTTGCCCCGCCCGGGATTCGGGGCGGTGCTCGACTGGGTGCTCGAACTGCGCGAGCGGATCGGCATCCCGCACACCCTGCGCGACATCGGCGTGGGCGAGGAGCACGCCGCCCTGCTCGCCCCGATGGCCGAGAAGGACCCCTCCTCGGCCACCAACCCGCTGCCTCTGAACGCCGGCAACCTCGAAGGTCTTTACCGCCGTGCGATCGCGGGCGAGCTGTGAGCGGCGCCGCGGCGGGATCGGCATCGCGCGCCCGGCTCGCCCCGGCCGGCATTCAGGACCATTCAGAAGTCGAGTTGCGGGGTTCGAAGTACTGGAATCAGGCGA
>CAYFYD010000465.1:0-3288 GCA_964347195.1 uncultured Ectothiorhodospiraceae bacterium | reverse complement strand
GGTGGCGGGAATGACGGGAATGGTAGCGGGAATGACGGGGTCCGCCCGGGTCCGGTGCGCCCGGAGATGTCACACAACGGCAATATCCGGTCGGCAAGCTTGTCACATTCCGTTGGTACAAGGCGTGCTCGTGACTGCCTCCCCGAGCTTCGAGCGCTTCCCGCGGCCGCTCGGGGACTCGTCCGCACCCTTGTCCCGACACCGGAGAACGCTCCTCATGAGAAAGACCATCGCCGCGGCGGCTCTCGCCGCTGCCAGCCTCGCCGGCACCGCCGAAGCGCAGAGTGCGCGCGACTACATCAGTATCGTCGGCTCCTCCACCGTGTACCCCTTCGCCACCGTCGTGGCCGAGACCTTCGGCAAGTCCACCGAGTTCAGGACACCCAAGGTCGAGTCCACCGGCTCCGGCGGCGGGTTGAAGCTCTTCTGCGAAGGGATCGGCGTGGACCACCCGGACATCACCAACGCCTCCCGCCGCATAAAGCGCTCCGAGGTCGAGCGTTGCGCCGGCAACGGCGTGAACGACATCCTCGAGGTCAAGATGGGCTACGACGGCATCGTGCTCGCCAACTCGCGGCAGTCCGACCGCCTCGAAATCTCTCTGAAGGATCTCTGGCTCGCGCTCGCAGCGGAAGTGCCGGCGGCGGGCGGGGAAGAGACCCTCGTCGCGAACAGTGCGGAAACCTGGGCGGACGTCAACCCCGACCTTCCCGCCGTGAAGATCGAAGTGCTCGGTCCCCCGCCGACCTCCGGCACCCGGGACGCGTTCGTGGAGCTCGCGATGGAAGGCGGCTGCAAGCAGTTCGACCGGATCAAGGCGCTCGAGAGCGAGGACAAGAAGCGCTACAAGGCGGTCTGCCACACCATCCGCGAGGACGGCGCCTTCATCGAGGCGGGCGAGAACGACAACCTGATCGTGCAGAAGCTCGACGCGAACCCGAACGCCTTCGGCGTCTTCGGCTTCAGCTTCCTCGACCAGAACGCGGACAAGCTGCGGGGCTCGATCGTCAACGGCGTGGAGCCGGAGTTCGAGAACATATCCGACGGCTCCTACCCCGTGTCGCGCGCCCTGTACTTCTACGTCAAGAAAGCGCACGTCGGCAGCGTGCCGGGGATCGAGGAGTTCCTGGACGAGTTCTCCTCCGAGAAGGCATGGGGTCCCGACGGCTACCTCGCCGACAAGGGCCTCATTCCGATGCCCGGCCCGGAGCGCGAGCAGTTTCGCAGCGACATCACGAGCATGAAGAACCTGGATCTCCAGTCCGGTTGAGCGCACGAATCGGTCTCCTTGCACGGGGATGGCGGCTCGCGAGTGCCGTCATCCTCGCTTTTTTCCTTACGGCAGAGGCCCCGGCCCGCCGGTCCGCTCTCCGGGACCGGGATGCATGTCTCCGCTGACGATCATCGTCGCCGTCCTCGCGCTCAGCGCGTTCGCCTTCCACTTCGGCAAGCGCCGTGCGCTCGGGGTCGCCATCCGGGCGGGGGGGATACGCAGGCTCCATTCCCTGCCGAGCTACTACGGCACCCTGACCGCGCTGTGGTGCGGGGTGCCGGCCCTCGTCGTGCTCGGGCTCTGGGTCAGCTTCGAGACCACCATCATCACCTGGCTCGTGGTCGCCGAGCTGCCGGGGGAGCTGCGCAGCCTCCCGGAGGAAAAGCTCGGGCTGCTCCTCAACGACGTCAGGAACCTCGTCAGCGGCAACATCGTCGCGGCCGAGGTGAATCCCGCCATGACGAGCGCGGCGGAGCGCTACGCGAAGCTCCGGAACGTCAGCAGCGCCGCGCTCGCGGTGGTCGCCATCTCCCTCGCGGCGGCCGGCGTGGGCAACGGCTGGCGGCTCATACGACCTGGTCTGCGCGCCCGCAACCACGTCGAGCGCGCGGTCCTGGTGTTCCTGATCATCAGCTCCCTGGTGGCGATCTTCACCACCATCGGCATCGTGCTCTCGGTGCTCTTCGAGGCGATCCGCTTCTTCGGACACGTACCCCTTCCGGCCTTCCTGTTCGGGCTCGAGTGGAGTCCGCAGACCGCGATCCGCGAGGACCAGGTCGCTTCCTCCGGAGCCTTCGGCGCGGTGCCCCTCTTCGCCGGCACCCTGCTCATCTCGGCCATCGCGATGGCGATCGCCGCGCCCATCGGCCTCTTCGCCGCCATCTACCTCGCCGAGTACGCGGCCCCCCGGGTGCGGGCGGTCGCCAAGCCGCTGCTCGAGATCCTCGCCGGCATCCCCACCGTGGTCTACGGCTTCTTCGCGGCGCTGACGGTGGCCCCCGTCATTCGCGAGACCGGGGAATCGCTGGGCCTGAGCGTCTCCTCCGAGAGCGCGCTCGCCGCCGGCTTCGTCATGGGCCTGATGCTCATCCCCTTCATCTCCTCGCTCTCCGACGACGTCATCAACGCGGTGCCCCAGTCCCTGCGGGAGGGCTCCTACGGGCTCGGCGCGACGAAGTCCGAGACCATCCGCCAGGTGATCCTGCCCGCCGCCCTTCCCGGCATCGTGGGCGGCCTCCTGCTCGCCGTCTCGCGCGCGATCGGGGAGACGATGATCGTGGTGATGGCGGCGGGACTGACCGCCAGGCTCACCGCCAACCCGCTGGAGGCGGTGTCCACCGTCACCGTCCAGATCGTGACCCTGCTCGTCGGCGATCAGGAGTTCGACAGCCCCAAGACGCTCGCCGCCTTCGCGCTCGGGCTCATGCTCTTCGTGGTGACCCTGTTCCTCAACGTCATCGCCCTGCACGTGGTCCGGAAGTACCGTGAGCAATACGACTGAGAGCGCGCGGCGCTCGGTCCACCTCGCCCCCGCGGTCACCGCCCGCCTCGCCCGGCGCCACGCGGCCGAGCGCCGCTTCCGGGTCTACGGCGTCGTCGCGATCGGACTCGCGCTCGTCTTCCTCGCCACGCTCTTCTTCAGCATCTGCAGCCGGGGCTACAGCGCGTTCACCCAGACCTTCGTCCGGCTCGAGGTGGCGCTGGACCCCGCGACGCTCGACCTCGGCGACCGGCGCGATGCCGGCGCCCTGAGCGCCGCGAACTACCAGGCGGTGGTGAAACAATCGGTGCGCGCCCTGTTCCCGGAGGTGAAGAAGCGCCGCGACCGCCGCAAGCTCACCGGCATGGTCAGCAGCGGCGCCGCCTACCGGATCCGGGGGATGGTGCTCGCCGACCCCGCCCTCGTCGGCACCACGATCGAGGTCTGGGTGCCGGCGGACGACGACGTCGACATGCTCATGAAGGGCCACATCGACCGCGACCTGCCCGAAGACGAGCGCCGGCTCGACGACGAT
>CAYFYD010000464.1:0-3304 GCA_964347195.1 uncultured Ectothiorhodospiraceae bacterium | reverse complement strand
CGGGCGCCGCGGTGCTGGTGATCAGCCAGGACCTCGACGAGATCTTCGAGGTCGCGGACCGCATCGCGGTCATCTCGCGCGGCGAGCTGTCCGCGGCCCGTGCGGCGAACACGCTCGACCGCGAGCAGGTGGGACTGCTCATGGCGGGGGGGCACGAGACCGGCGCGGCCACGGAGGGAGCGGCGGCGTGAGGCTGTGGCTCGAGCGGCGCCCGGAGCAGAGCCGCACGATGAGCGTGGTCTCTCCCCTGATCGCAGTCGCGCTCACGGTGGTCGCCGGCGGCATCGTCTTCGCCGCGAGCGGGCTCGATCCGCTGCCCGCGCTCTTCGTCTACTTCGTCGAGCCGGTGATCACCCTGTGGTCGATCGAGGAGCTCGTCGTGAAGACGGCACCGCTCGTGCTGATCGGCGTCGGGCTCGCGGTGTGCTTCCGCGCCAATCTCTGGAACATCGGCGCGGAAGGCCAGCTCACCGCCGGGGCGATCGCCGGGGCCTCGGTGCCCATCCTCGCGACGGCGTGGGACTCCTTCCTGGTGCTGCCCTCGATGCTCCTGCTCGGGGTGCTCGGAGGGATGGCGTGGGCGGCGCTGCCCGCCCTGCTCCGCAACCGCTTCGGCGTAAACGAGATCCTGAGCAGCCTGATGCTGGTCTACGTCGCCCAGTACCTCCTCGACTGGCTCGTGCGCGGCCCCTGGCGGGACCCGGACGGCTACAACTTCCCCGAGTCGGTCGGCTTCGAGGACTGGCAGCTCCTGCCCACCCTCGGGGCGGGGCGCGTGCATCTCGGCTCGCTCTTCGCGCTCCTCGCGGTCGTGCTGCTCTTCGTGTTCATGTCGCGCACCCTCAAGGGCTTCGAGATCCGCGTGAGCGGGGAAGCACCCCGGGCCGGCCGCTTCGGCGGCTTCTCGCGGTCGGGCACGGTGTGGCTCTGCTTCGCGCTCTCCGGCGGACTCGCCGGGCTCGCCGGGATCTGCGAGGTGGCGGGGCCGGTGGGGCAGCTCCAGCCCTCCATCTCGCCGGGCTACGGGTTCACCGCGATCATCGTGGCCTTCCTCGGGCGCCTGAACCCGATCGTGGTGCTGTTCGCGGGCCTCGTGCTCGGCATCAGCTACCTCGGGGGCGAGGCGGCGCAGGTCGGGCTGGGGGTCTCCGACAAGACCACCCAGGTGTTCCAGGGCATGCTCCTCTTCTCCATCCTCGCCTGCGACACCCTGATCCGGTACCGGGTGCGCATCCGGGGGCGCGGGAGCGGCGCACCCGGGGCGGAGCCGGCACGATGAGCGGGCTCGAAGCGGTCCTGCTGACCATCGTCACCGCGTCCACGCCCCTGCTGCTCGCGGCGATCGGGGAGCTCGTCACGGAGCGCTCGGGCGTGCTGAACCTCGGGGTGGAGGGGATGATGGTGATGGGCGCGGTAGCCGGCTTCGCCGCCGCGTACACCACGGGGTCCGCTGCCCTCGGGGTGGCGGCGGCGATCGGTGCGGGCGTCGCGATGTCGGTGCTCTTCGCCTTCCTCACCCAGACCCTCGTGACCAACCAGGTCGCGACGGGCCTCGCGCTCACCCTCTTCGGGCTCGGGCTCTCCGGGCTGATCGGCGAGGCGTTCACCGGACTGCCCGGAGTGAAGCTCGCCGCGCTCCACGTCCCGGTGCTGGCGGACCTGCCGCTGCTCGGACCGGTGCTCTTCGGGCAGGACCCTCTCGTCTACGCATCGGTCGCCCTCACCGTGCTCGTGGCCTGGGTCCTCTCGCGCACCCGACTCGGCCTCGTGATCCGCGCAGTGGGCGGCAACCACCACTCCGCGCACGCGCTCGGTTACCGCGTGGTCGCAGTGCGCTACGGGTGCATCGCCTTCGGGGGCCTGTGCTCCGGGCTCGCGGGGGGCTACCTCTCCCTCGCCTACACCCCGCTTTGGATCGAGAACATGAGCGCCGGGCGCGGCTGGATCGCGCTCGCCCTGGTCGTGTTCTCCACCTGGGTCCCGCGACGGGTCGCGATCGGCGCCTACCTCTTCGGCACGGTGTGGATCATGGGTCTCTACGTGCAGGGGATCGGGATCGCCATCCCGGCGCAACTGCTCTCCTCGCTGCCCTACCTCGCGACCATCGCCGCGCTGGTGGCGATTTCCGGCAACCGGCTCTTGACGAAGGTGAACACGCCTGCTTGTATCGGTCAGACCTTCGTGCCGGATCGCTGACCCGGCGGAAGAACCCGGAAACCTCGTGACATTCCACATTGGAAAACCATTTCAACCCACTGATTCAACTGGCCTGTTGTCGCTCTGAAGGCCGGTCGTGGCCCCGGCGGGAGCGCCAGGGCGGAAGGGAATCTTCGCTTCACGGTGGGGTGCGGGGCATCCGCTGGGGCACCCGGATCGCGAGAGGGACTCCCGGAGACGGGAGCCATGACATCCCGGCAATCGAACATCCAAGAGGAGAAGCTTCGATGAAGAAACTGCTCGCACTGGCCGCCGGCCTCGCGCTGTCGCTCGCCGTCACCACGGTCCCGGGCGCGGACAGGCTGAAGGTCGGCTTCGTCTACGTCGGCCCCGTCGGCGATCACGGCTGGACCTACCAGCACGACCAGGGCCGCCTCGCGATCGAAGCGGCCCTCGGGGACGAGGTCGAGACCGTCTACGTCGAGAACGTCGCGGCAGGACCGGACACGGAGCGCGCCATCACCCGCCTCGCGCGCGACGGCGCCACCCTCATCTTCACCACATCTTTCGGCTACATGGACCCGACCATCAAGGTCGCGAAGAAGTTCCCGGAGGTCAAGTTCGAGCACGCCACCGGCTACAAGCGCGCCGACAACGTCTCCACCTACTCCGCCCGCTTCTACGAAGGCCGCTACGTCATCGGCCGGATCGCGGCCCGGGTGTCGGAGAGCGGGGTCGCGGGCTACGTCGCCTCCTTCCCCATTCCGGAAGTGGTGCGCGGCATCAACGCGTTCCTGCTGGGCGCGCAGTCCGTCGACCCCGACTTCAGGATCAAGGTGGTGTGGGTGAACTCGTGGTTCGACCCCGGCAAGGAGGCCGACGCGGCCAAGGTGCTGATCGGCCAGGGGGCGGACATCATCACCCAGCACACCGACTCCACCGCGCCGCTCCAGATCGCGGAAGAGATGGGGGTGGCCGGCTTCGGTCAGGCCTCGGACATGATCGCCTTCGCGCCGAAGGCCCAGCTCACCGCGCTCATCGACAACTGGGCGCCCTACTACGTGGCCCGCGCCCGGGCCGTTCTCGACGGCACCTGGGAGTCCACCGACACCTGGGAGGGGATGGCGACCGGCATGGTCGAGATCGC
>CAYFYD010000463.1:0-3314 GCA_964347195.1 uncultured Ectothiorhodospiraceae bacterium | reverse complement strand
GATTCGCGCTTGCGCGGGAATGACGGGGAGTAGTACCCATGACCGGGAGCAGCCCCCGACGTGAGTATCGTCATTCCCGCGCAAGCGGGAATCCATGAGTTTTTCCGCCCTTGCGTCGCATGAAGTCATCAACCGATCACGGATGCCGCTCGCCGGGACGAAGCGCCCCCGGCGCTTCGCCTGTTTCCGGCTCGCCCTTCAGTGGCTCTTGAGTCCGTGCGCCCGCGCTCCAAGGCGTCTCGCCGCCCGCAGCTCACGAAGCTCGGTCCGAAAAGCGGGCTGGCGGGAACCCGGCATGGGTAGGTACATCCTGAGGCGCCTGCTCCTGCTGATCCCGGTGGTGCTGGGGGTGACGCTGCTCACCTTCCTGCTCATCCGCATCATCCCCGGCGACATCGTCACCCGGATGATGGGGGTCACCATCGCCAACAACCCCGAGACCCGCGCCCTCATCCTCGCCGAGCTCGGTCTCGACCGCCCGCTCCTCGAGCAGTACCTCTGGTGGCTCGGGCGCATCTTTCTCCGGGGCGACTTCGGCTACTCATTCATCCACGGCGGTCCCGTCATCGATCAGATCCTGTCGCGGGGGCCGGTCACCCTTCAGCTCGGGCTGATGTCGATGGCGATCGCGATCGGGCTCGGGGTTCCCCTCGGCGTGCTGAGCGCGGTCAAACGCGGCACCGCGACCGATCTCCTCGCGCGCGCCTTCGCCCTGCTCGGCATCTCGACTCCGAGCTTCTTCACCGGCACCCTCATCGTGGTTTTCGGCGCGATCCACTTCCCCGGGATCACGACCCTCGGCTACGTGTCCCTCGCCGAACATCCTTGGGAGAGCCTCGCGCGCATGTTCTGGCCCGCGCTCGCGCTGGGCCTGGGGATCGCCGCGATCATCCTGCGCTATACCCGCTCCAGCGTCCTCGAGGTGCTGGGCGAGGACTATGTCCGGACCGCGCGGGCGAAAGGGCTTCCCGAGACGGCGGTGGTCTTCGTGCACGCGCTCAAGAGCGCGCTCATTCCGGTGATCACCGCCATCGGCCTGTGGTCCGCCTTCCTCGTGAGCGGAGCGGTCATCCTGGAGGAGGTGTTCGCCATTCCGGGGCTCGGACGGCTGGTGCTGAGCGCGATCGAGAACCGCGACTACCCCATCATCCAAGGGACGGTACTCTTTCTTTCGCTGGTCGTCGCCCTGGTGATCCTGGTGGCGGACCTCCTCGTCGCCGCGGTCGACCCCCGCGTCAGGCTGCACTGAGCCGACATGCCCCGGCGACGCCCTTCGCTCCGCGCGCTCCTCGGGCGGCGCGTCGCGTCGCGGCCATCCGGAGCGGGGGGCGCGACGGCTGCGGAGTCGGGCCGCTTCGTCGACCACGTCCGGCGCGACCCGGCGACGATGCTCGGACTGATCATCGTGACCACGCTGATCGTCGTGGCGGTCTTCGCACCCTGGATCGCGACCTACGAGGCCAACCAGAACGCCGGGGCGATCCTCGCGCGGCCCGGCTGGGAGTATCCCTTCGGCACCAACTTCCAGGGCCGCGATCTCTTCAGCCGGGTGGTCCTGGGCAGCCGCAACAGCCTGAGTGTCGCGTTTCCCTCGGTGGCGCTCGCGGTGGCGGTCGGGTTGCCGGTCGGCATGCTCGTGGGCTTCGTCGGCGGGCGGGTGGACAGCGCCTTTCTCCGCATCTTCGACATCATGTTCGCGCTGCCCACCATCCTCTTCGCCATCGCGCTCGTCGCCTACCTGGGGCCGAGCCTCCAGAACCTCATTCTGACCATCGCGGTGCTCTACATCCCGCGGGTGGCGATGGTCGCCCGCGCGCCCACCCTGTCGGTCAAGACCCGCGAGTTCGTCCTCGCGGCGCGAAGCTTCGGCGCGGGCAGCCTGCGCATCCTGCGCCAGCACATCCTGCCCAACATCATGGCCCCGGTGCTCGTCGAGTCCTCGCTGCTGCTGTCGGAGGCGCTGCTCACGGAGGCGGCGCTCAGCTTCCTCGGTCTCGGCGTCCAGCCCCCCGAGCCGAGCTGGGGAGCGGACCTCGGCAAGGGACGCCAGTTCATGGAGCTCGGCGCGCACCAAGTCATCTTTCCCGGACTGATGATCATGGTCGCGGTGTTCGGCTTCAACCTGCTCGGGGACGGTCTCCGCGACTACTTCGATCCCCGCATCCGCAGGCAGCGATAGCCCGGCGGCAAGCACTTCGACTCCGGTCGCCCCCGGCTCCGTCCCGGCTCCGGTGTCGGCCTGCCTCACTACCGGCAGCACCAGAGGACGAGCTACCCGCTCCCGGTGGGCGAGGTGCACATACCGATGGTCATGGTGAAACCGGGACCCCGGGCCACTATCCGCGCAAAGCTGCGCAGGGGAATCGATCTGCGCCCACGGAGGCGGCCAAGGGGCACGCGGCCATCACGCCGGGATGGAGCCTGGCGGGGATAGCGATTCCGGATTACCACCATACGCGTGGACTTTGGCAGGAGGGGGCGTAATCTACGGATGGCATTTATTGGATTATCGGCAGATATGGCCTCAATGGGACCCGTGAAAGAACAACGCTATACAGCGATCGTGACAGAGAACGGCCGATTGGTGTTGCCGGTACGTCTGCGCAGATTGCTGGGGGTGGAAGGGCAGCGGGCAGAGCTCTTCTTCCATCTTCAGGGCGATGAAATCACGCTGACCACGAAGATGCGGGTGCTCAGGCGAGCACAGGCACGGCTCGCGGGGATGGCACTCGCCGGAACGAAGCCTGCATCCGAGGAGCTGGTGGAGGATCGGGAAGCGGAGGCAGGTCTGGAGGGAGGCAGTGACAAGGACCGTCCTTGACGCCTCGGCGATCCTCGCAGCGCTGTTCCGTGAGCCCGGCGCGGATGTCGTCGAGGCCCATTACGAGGCGGGCGTCGTATCGTCGGTGAATCTCTCCGAGGTAGTCTCGAAGCTGTCCGACCGCGGGATGCCGAGCGTCGAGGCGCGGGAGTTTCTGTTCGGGCTTGGCCTCGCGGTACGGCCCTTCGATGCGAGGCTTGCCTGTATCGCGGGGTCCTTGCGCGACGCAACGCGCTCGATCGGTCTGTCCCTCGGTGACCGGGCCTGTCTCGCGCTCGGTATCGCGGAAGGCGTGCCCGTCGTGACCGTGGACCGGAAGTGGGCCGAAATCTCCGAAGCGGTCGGGGTCGAGGTCCTTCTGGCGAGATGAGGGCCGGGGGCAAGGTGGGCGGAATGCCCGAGTGCCCGCTGAGAGGCGGCATGTCCAGACCCCCGCCGGGTCGGGCAGGGCTCTTCAAAAGTCGGCTTGACGGCTTCAGACTCCGAGCTTCGG
>CAYFYD010000462.1:0-3381 GCA_964347195.1 uncultured Ectothiorhodospiraceae bacterium | reverse complement strand
CTGCTCAACTCCTACCACGAGGGCGGCCTGCTCTACATCGGCGACAGCCACGGGGGGCAGGGCGACACGGAGTTCACCGGCATCGCCGACGAGACCCGCGCCACGGTGCAGTTGCACTGCACCGTCATCAAGAACCGGCGGCTGCCGACGGTGCGCATCGTCAAGCCCGAGAGCATCGTGGCGGTCGGGATCAACCTGCCGATGGAGCAGGCGGTCTACGATGCCTGCGCCAACATGATCGACTGGCTGAACGACGAGTACGACATCAAGCCGCAGGACACCTACATCCGGATGTCCTGCGATCCGGCCTTCCGCATCCGCACCTATCAGATGGTGCGGGCGATCACCATCCAGCATGTCGTCGGGGCGGAGTACCCGAAACATCGCCTGAGCCCCGCGTTCTAGCGCTGCCGCCAAGGGGCGCGCCACGAAGGCGCACTCTCCCCCACCCGACGCATGCATCGACACGGAAGGAGAACAGAATGGACCTGGGATTGAACGGAAAGGTAGCCGCGGTGACCGCTTCGAGCCTCGGCCTCGGCCAGGCGATCGCGATGGAGCTCGCCCGCGAAGGGGCGAAGGTCGGCATCTGCGCGCGCCGCGAGGGGCCGCTGGACGAGACCCGGGCGGCGATCGAGGCCGAGGACGGGGAGGTGTTCTCCTGCGTCGCGGACATGAGCCGGCGGGAAGACGTCGAGCGCTTCGTCAAGGACACCGCGGACCGTCTCGGAGGTCTCGACATTCTCGTGAACAACGCCGGTGACGCCGCGGTCGGCCGGACCATCGAGGATGCGGACGAGGTCTGGGAGCAGACCTACGACATCAACCTCTGGAGCGCGGTGCGCGCGACCCGCGCCGCGCTGCCGCTGATGCGAGAACGGGGCGGCGGCTCGATCGTCAACGTCGCCTCGGTGAGCGGTCACAGCGGTCTCGGCGGCATGGCGGACTACAACTCGGCCAAGGCGGCGATGCTCGCCCTCACCAAGACCCTGGCCCAGGACCTCGCCGGCGACGGCATCCGGGTCAACGCGGTGAACCCCGCCCTCATCCACACGCCGCTGTGGGAGCGCCTCGCCGAAGACAGCTTCGTCGGCACGGCGGGAGAGGACACCGAAGAAGTGTTCAGGAACCTCTCCGGCCAGCTCCTTCTCATCCCGCGCTACGGGCGGCCCGACGAGGTGTCGGGAGTGGTCGCCTTCCTCGCATCGCAACGGGCGAGCTTCGTCACCGGCGCGTGCTGGAACGTCGACGGAGGGTTCACGAAGTTCCTGACCTGAGAGTGCGGAAGAGCCGAGGGGCGCCGCCTGCGCGCCGTCCCTCCGCACACCGTGCCGAGGCTTGCGAAGGAGTCGCTCCGTGCGTTCGATCGCGATACTCCACGAGCGTCCCGAGGACTGCCGGGACCTGCTCGAAGACCGCTTCCCCGAACTCGGGTTCCACTATGCGACCCGCAGCGAGGAGATCGTGCCCTTGCTCGAGGAGCACGACCCGGAAGCGGTGCTCTCCATAAAGCACCCGGGGTTTCCCGGCCCCGCCCACCGCCCGAGCGTTCTCCATCCCTCGGTGCGGTGGGTCCACGTAGGGGGGTCGGGCTACGACCACATGACGCCGTGGGACCCGGAGCGGGTGACTGTCACCAACAGCGTCGGGGTCCTGAGTCCATTTCTCGCGGAGACCGTCATCGGCGCAATCCTGGCCTTGAACGCCGGCTTTCTGCACTACGTGGAGCGCCGCCGGGAGAGGCGCTGGCAGCCCCGCGCCTTCGTGCCGCTCTCGGAGCAGACCCTCCTGGTGGTGGGGCTCGGCGAGATCGGGGGCCGGGTGGCCACGCATGCCAAGGCGCTGGGGATGCGCGTGCTCGCGGTGCGCCGGCGCCGCTCCCTCCACCCGGCGGTCGACGACATGCTGACCCCGGACGACCTGCACGCCGTGCTCGGGCGGGCCGACTACGTGTCCCTGCACGTGCGGGCGGACGAGCAGACCCGGCACCTCATCGACGCCCGTGCCCTGGCCGCGATGAAGCGGGGCGCGATGCTCCTCAATACTTCGCGCGGCTTCGTGGTCGACGAAAGGGCGCTCGTCGCCGCGCTCGCAAGCGGCCACCTCGCCGGTGCCTACCTCGATGTCTTCGAGACCGAGCCGCTGCCGGAATCGAGCCCGCTGTGGGGGTTCGAGAACGTCCTCCTGACGCCGCACGCCTCCGACAACATCCACGCCTGGCCCCGCAGGTTCATCCGCTTCTTCGCCGACAACCTCGAGCGCCGGCTCGCGGGAGAAGCGCTCCTGAACGTGGTGCAGCCCTGAGAGGATCCCGCTTCGCAGCGGCTCGGTGGCCCCCCGGGCCGGGGCGGGCGGCGTTGCGATCCGCGAAGCAGCGGCACCTTCCCGGGGTGGACGCACTGGTGTTCGGCCAAGATCCGGGGATGTGGCGTTCCCTCTTCACCTCATCGGGGATGACCCGCAAACAACGGGAAATGGAGCGCAGGTGCCCATTCCTCCCGAAGAGGAGCAATGCGTTGATTTCTCGTCGATACTTCTCGCGAGAAACGCTTGACCGACCGCGGATGGAGGTGGTCGCAGGTCTGCTTCGGCCCCCGGGAAGCGCTATCGTTCCCGCAGGGTGGCCGCGACCCGGCGGGCGAGCCGGCGGGTCGCGCGTGAGAGCTCGAGGGACACGGGGCCGTCGAGCAGGCGCTCGAGGTCCTGCCGGGAGAGCCCGGGAAGCATCCGGCTCTCGCCCGCGGCGCCGAACCCTGGCCCGGAATCGGGGTCGGCGGTCCAGATCCGGGCACCGTCCCGCGGGCTCCAGGTCCATGCCTCGTGCCCCCCCATCCGGAAGTACGGGAGGAGCTTGCCGCTCGAGTCCGCGCTCCGGTCGATCTCCACCACGAGCTCGGGCACCGGATGGCCCCTTCGCGTATCGAGGTAGCCATCGAGGTGCGCCACCGCCCGCACGTTCTCCTCGTCCATGAAGAGGCACTCGTCCGGCTCGAAGGCACCGCCGTCGCTCAGGAGCCGGGTCGCTCCGCCGATAATGAACAGAACGGGGCGTCCGGCTTCGCCGAGTGCATCCTCCAGGTAAACGAAGAGCCGGGATATCCTGGCTGCCCGTCCTTCGTGCCCCATTCCGGGCTCGGCGACGAATTCCGCGCGCCCCGTGGCCATGTCGTAGCGGCCGTGGGGTGCGTGATCCCAGTCCGTCAGCCGGTCATAGAGGTCGCGCGGCATCTCGACCTCGATGCGCACCGGGGCATCGGGGGGCGAACCCGGAGGCGCGAAGCGCGATGCCGATCCCCTGCCCGGGGCCGGGGCGGGGGACGGAGAATGCGGGAGGTCGGGATGGGGGCCGGCACCCGGATGCTGCGCGCGCGCTTCCGTCTC
>CAYFYD010000461.1:0-3383 GCA_964347195.1 uncultured Ectothiorhodospiraceae bacterium | reverse complement strand
CCAATCCCGAAGCTCGGAATCTGAAGCCGTCAAGCCGACTTTTGAAGAGCCCTGGGGTGAGAGTATTTGCAAGCGCTCCGGGAACGTGAAGCAACTCTGCGCCGGTCATCCCGTGTTTCTCGCGTTGAATGCCGGGATCTCCATTGTCGCATTGACACTTCGCCGTGTCGTTCATGGCCGGCACTCACTTCCGGTCAGACCCTCGGGTCCGGGGCGGCGTCGATCGGCTCGCGCGTGCGGGCATGCGCGGGCTGCCGGACGACCCGGCGGGCCTCGCCCTGCTCGCGGATCCGGCCAGCCTCGAGGACGACCACCCGATCCGCGATAGCAAGGCCACACTGGTCTCGCGGCTCAGGACCTGGAGCAATTCCAGCCCCCGGGCCCGGATCGTCAGGTCGAGGCCGAAATCCTCCCGAAGCGCCCTCGGAAGCTCAGGCGTCGCATCCCGGACCGGGACCCGCCGGCGGCAGCTTCGCGCATGGCCTGACTCAACCGTACGGCTCCGCGCCTCGGGAAGTCGAGGCGACCCTCGCGACGTCGCAGAACGCCTCGTTGCAGCACGCGCCGTCCTCGATGTCGGTGCGGATGTCGGCGTCGAGCAGTGCGTTGACGGTCTGACCGGTCGGACTCCCGGAGAGCCAGACCCCCTTGGGCGTATAGAGAACCCCCGGGAGCACCGCATCGGTGGTCTTCGCCACGAGGTGGGTTTCGCCCCGATCGTTGTAGACTCTGAGCACGTCGCCGTCGGAGATGCCGCGAGGCTCGGCGTCGGAGGGGTTGATCTCGACCTCTTCCGGTTCCCCGGAGAGCGCGCAGTGGCCGAAGGTCGCATTGATCCGTTTCGCGGAGGACGGCGAAACGATGGTGAACGGAAAGACCCGCGGGACCGGCTCGTAGCGCGGCAGACCGTACCCGAAGCGATCCTCGAGGTCGCGGCTGAACAGCTCGATGCGTCCCGAAAGGGTGGCGGGCCGCACCGTGGCGCACATCACCGGCTCGGCGCCATCGAGCGTGGTCATGGCGAGCGCCGACCCGATCGGCAGCCGGCTCGGCCGGTGTCCGGCCAGCCGGGGATCGTCGTCCAGGAACGCCGCATCCATCAGCGTCTCGTCGGACTCGCGGAAGATCGGGTCGTCGAAACCGAAGCGGGCGGCGAGGCGCCGGAAGATCTCCGTGTTCGGCAGCGACTCGCCGACCCGGGGGATGATGGCTTCCGCCCTCTGCAAGTGGCGGTGTCCGTAGGCCCCGTAGATGTCGGGACACTCGAAGTGGCTCGAAGCCGGCAGCACCACGTCGCAGTAGCGCATCGAGTCCGTCATCACCACGTCGGCGCCGGCGACGAACACATCTTCCCGGGCAAGGGCTCGGCGCATGCGGTTCTGGTCGGGATGGGTCGCGACCGGGTTGTGGTTGTAGATGAAGACCGCCTTGATCGGCGGGTCGAGGGCGTCGTCGAGCAGCAGGCGCGAGACATCGACGATGTTGATCGTCCGGGTCCCCTCGGGCACGAGGTCCGGGCGCTGCAGTCGCTCCGTGGCCTTGGGAAAGACGTGGCCGGGCTTGGCGAACACGCCCGCCCCGAGCCGGCCGTGGTTGCCGGTCAGCGCCTGGAGCGCCATGGCGGCGCGAAGGCCGGAACCACCGCTACGGCCACGCTCGATTCCGTTACCGACGGAGACCCCCACCGTCTTCGCACGGCAGTACCAGTCCGCGAAGGTGTCGAAGGCGGGGCGCTCGACGCCGCAGATCTTCGTCACCAGGTCCGGTGAATGGGTGCGCGCGTGCGCCATGTAGGCGTCGTGGCCGTCCACCCACCGATCGATGAAGGCATGGTCGTGGGCGCCGCGTCGTTCGAGCTCCGCCGCCAGCGCGAGGGCGAGCACGACATCGGTGCCGGGGCGAATCTGGATGAACAGGTCGGCCTGTTCCGCGATGCGCGTGCGCTTCGGGTCGATGACGATCAGCCGGGCGCCCCCCACTCGGCGTGCCGCCTTGATCTCCCGTGCGAGATGGAGATTGGACACCGTGACGTTGTTGCCCCAGACCACGACGAGATCGGAGTGGCGCATCTGCTCGGGCGGCATGCCGGGGGCGGCGCCGTAGAGGCTCGCGTAGGCGGAGCCGCGCACGATCCCGCACAACTGTCCGCGCGCGAGCAGGGACGCCCCCATCCGGTGGAAGAATCTGCGGTCCATCGAAGCTCCGGCGAGCTCGCCGTGCGGGCCGGCGTAGTTGAACGGCAACACCGATTGCGGGCCATGCTCGGCGACCGCGCGGGAGATGCCGGTATGGATCAGATCCAGGGCCTCGTCCCAGGAGATCGGCTCGAAGGCGTCCCCGCCCCGGCGGCCCGCCCGCTTCAGCGGGTGGGAGAGCCGCGCGGGGCCGTGCACGAACTCCGGGTAGGAGCGCGCGACTTTGTTGCAGATCACGCCGGCGGTGTAGGGATTGGCCTTCGAGCCGCGCACATCGAGGATCCGGACCCCGTCCGTCTCCACCGCGAGGCTGCAAGTGTCCGGGCAATCGAGCGGGCAGACGCTGGGTCGTGTCCCGCTGGCTTCGATGGTCGTCATCATGAATTCTCTCCCTTCCGGAGCGCCGTTCGACCGGCGCGTGTTCGCCGCTGCGAAGACGTTCCGCGCCGGTGTCGGGGAAGCGAGCCGCGCCGCCCGGTCTACGTCATCGCGCCCGAGGGGTAGCATACGGCCTTCGCCCACGCGGTGGGGAGCATCGTGCAGTCGGTACCGCAGCCGGCGCAGAGCACACTCGCCGAGTTCATCGAAGCGGGCCGCTACGGGAGGCACGTGCGCCGGATGCGGGCGTTGTACGCGAAGCGCCAGGCAGTGCTGTTCGCCCTGGTTCGGGAGCACCTGCGGGGGGTGCCGGAGCTCGTCCCCGGAAGCGGCCGCCCGCCATGAGCAGCGCCGGGCCGCGGCCCGCAGGCAGCTCACCAAAGAGCAGCGAGCGACTACGGTCCGGACCGAGCTGCTTCGCCTCGCGGCCCTGATGGAGTCGGGGAAGGAGATGGGTGGTCTCGATCGCATCGTGGCCCGCATCCACCGGCAGACGAGCTTCGGCGATTGCGCTCCCCCGAAGCGAAGGTCTTTCCCCTCAGGTCGGGGAGGATGCCCCTTCCGATCGAGGCGCGGGAATGCCTCCCCCGTCGAAGCGCCCCTCGAGGTGCGATACCCTCTCGCGCAGCTCCCCCACGTCGCCCCGCAACTCGCGTACGTCTTCGCGGATACGCACCTCCATCGTGCCCATGTCCCTGCGGATACCGACCTCCATCGCCGCCATGTCCTCGCGGACGCGGGGCTCCATCGCTGCCATGTCCTCGCGGATGCGGGTCTCCATCGCCGCCATGTCCTCGCGGATACCGGTCT
>CAYFYD010000460.1:0-3388 GCA_964347195.1 uncultured Ectothiorhodospiraceae bacterium | reverse complement strand
GACCCTGACTATGACTCCAACGCCGGGGCACGCCCTCATTCCTGCGCCACCTCCCGTCACTCCCGCTCCACCTCCCGTCATTCCCGCTCCACCTCCCGTCATTCCCGCTCCACCTCCCGTCATTCCCGCGGAAGCGGGAATCCACTTCGCTCGACGAACCCCGAAGCTCGAGGTTTGAAGAGCCCTGCCGGCGGGCAGACGTTCACCCTCGTTTTGGCTAACCTATGGTGCCATGAACACGCACGCGAAGCTCCGGGAGTGGAAGCCGGTGGCGGTGTGGGCGAGCTTCGATTGGGCGAACTCGGCCTTTCCCACCTGCGTCGTCACCTTCATCTACGCCACCTACTTCACGCAGGCGATCGCGGCGGACGAGCTGAGCGGGACCGAGGCATGGTCTCGGGCGGTTGCGCTGAGCAGCATCCTCGCAGCGCTGCTCTCCCCGCTCGCGGGCGCGCTCGCGGACCGGGGAGGCCGGCGTGCGGAGTACTTGATCGCCGCGACCCTGATCTGCTGCGTCGCGACCGCGGTGCTCACCTTCGTGTCGCCGGGGCTCGAACGCGCGGTGCTGCTCGCGCTGACTCTGTTCGTGCTCGCCAACCTGGCCTTCGAGATGGGCACGGTCTTCTACAACGCCTTCCTTCCGGAGCTCGCGCCGGAAGGAGCGATCGGCAGAGCCTCCGGATGGAGCTGGGGCTTCGGCTACGCGGGCGGACTCGCCTGTCTCGTCCTCGCCCTGCCCATGGCGCTGGCCCCGGAGCGGCTCGGCCTCAGCACCGACGAAGGCTTCAACTTCCGGGCGGTCAATCTGCTCGTGGCGATCTGGTTCGTGGTGTTCAGCATCCCGATGCTCGAGCTCGCCCTCTCGCGAAGGCCGGCGTCGCGGCCCCGGGTCGCACTCGGCCAGGCCTACCGCGACGTCGCGAACACGTTGCGAGAGGTGCGCCGATTCTCGGAAGCGGCCAAGCTGCTGGTGGCCCGTCTCATCTACAACGACGGGCTGGTGACGGTGTTCGCATTCGGCGGGATCTACGCCGCCGGGACCTTCGGGATGAGCCTGACCGAGGTGATCGTGTTCGGCATCGGCCTCAACGTCAGCGCGGGGGCGGGCGCGCTCGCCTTCGGGGTCATCGACGACCGCCTGGGAGGCAAGCGCACCATCCTGATCACCTTGGCGGGACTCATCGTGTGCACCGTGGCCGCGGTCTTCGCGCCCACGGCGGCATGGCTGTGGGCAGCGGGCCTCGCGATGGGGGTGTTCGTCGGCCCCAACCAGGCCGCCACCCGCTCGCTCTTCGCCAGGTTCGTTCCAGACGAGAAGCGCAACGAGTTCTTCGGCTTCTTCTCCTTCTCGGGAAAGATCACCGCGTTCGCGGGGCCCCTGCTCCTCGGGGCGGCGACCGCCGCGTTCGGGAGCCAGCGCGCCGGCGTCGCGACCGTCCTGATCTTCTTCGTGGCCGGCGCCGGACTCCTGCTCTGGGTGGACGAGGCGCGGGGCATCGAAGAAGGGCGGGGGTCCGCGACGGGCGCGGCCGGGCGGTGATCGGCATCGGCGCTTCCCGGCCGGACGAGGGACGCCGGCCCGTCCGCAGCGCACCCGGGAGGGTTCAGCCGCGGCGCGCCTGAGCTCCCGGGCCAGGTCCTGCGTGCCCGGACCGCGCGCTTCCGGGCTCGCTCGCCGCCGCGAGGCCGGAGATCGTCCGGCGACCCGACGCGAGTGCCGCGGGAGCAGGGGGAGCCGGCACCGACATCCCCTCATGAAGGTCCGCAACACGGAGACCTCGGAAGACCCATGGGCAAACGAAGCAAGAAGCAACGCAAGGACCGGAAGGCGAGCATGGCGGATCGGGCGGACATCTACGCCCTCTACCAGGACGCGGTGCAGTGCGTGGAGGCGGAGATCGACTTCGTGGACGAGACCTTCACCCACCTGCGGGGCCGGAAGGCCAAGCTGCTGCGCGAGGACTTCTGCGGCACCGCCAACACCGCGTGCGAGTGGGTCCGCCGGCGCGCGGGGAACCGCGCCATCGCGGTCGACCTCGATTCGGACGTTCTCGAATGGGGCCGCACGCACAACGTGGCGAGCCTCGGCGCCGCGTCGGATCGCATCACGCTCGTACAGAGCGACGTCCTGCGAGTGCGCACCGAGCCGGTGGACGCGGTGCTCGCCCACAACTTCAGCTACTGGCTCCTCAAGGAGCGCCGGCTGATGCGGCGCTACTTCCGGCGCGTGAGGGAGTCGCTGAAGCCCGGCGGTCTCTTCTTCCTCGACGGGTACGGCGGGCCGGACGCCCACCGCGAAGGGCGGTGGCGGACGAAGAACAAGGGCTTCACCTATATCTGGGAGCAGGCCGTCTTCAACCCCATCAACCACGACATGCTCTGCCACATGCACTTCAAGTTTCCCGACGGCTCGCGCATCCGGCGGGCGTTCAGCTATTCGTGGCGCCTGTGGTCGCTTCCCGAGATCCGGGAGCTGCTGTCCAATGCCGGCTTCTCGCGCTCCACGGTGTACTGGCAGGGTACGGACGAGGAGACGGGCGAAGGCGACGGGGTCTTCGAGCCCACCGAGCAGGGGGTGGCCGACGATGAATGGATCGTCTACATGGTGGCGGAATGAGCGTTCAAGGAGTGGCGTCCCCTGACGATCGCGGCGCCCGAAGTCGGTGGCGAGCGAAGGACGGGGCGTCGCATCAAGACGATACGCTCACCGGTGGTCATCCGGGAAGGCCGAGAACGCATTTGCCCCGGGAGTGAGGCCCCGCGCCGCCCCCGTGAACGCGCGAGCCGGGCGTGCTCCGCCTGCGTCGGAGCGCTCAGCGGTCGCCGCCGAGACCGTAGAGCGCGCCGAGCGACCGGAGCAGCTTTCGAGGGCCGCCGGGAGACTCCTCCTCGGCCGCCGCGTTCTCCTCCTCGACCGGCTCGGGAAGCTCCGCCGCACCGGTAGCCGACGCCACGAGCGCGGCCACCGCATCGTCCTGCTCGGGGGGCGGGGGCGGCTTGGCGCCCAGCCTTATCATCGTCCCTTCGGCGCTCAGCACCCCGGGCTCCCGCGAACCGCCGGCGAAGAGCGGTTCATCTTCGGGGGTCCCGGCTCTCCCGGCCTCGACCGCTCCGGACGCCTCGGAGGCGGTCGTTCCCGCCCCGGCTCCGAGCGCCTCCGCATCCTGAGCGCCGGCACCCCCGGACGACCCCGCCACCAGCACCAGGGCCAGCGCCGCCCGTCCCGCTCCGCGGTATGCGCCATCCCACCCTCGGGCAAGGGACATTCGATGTTTCCCGCTCCAGACGAAAAGGGCGGCGCGGGCCCCCCTTCCCCGGCGCCCACGTTGTGGCAAAGTAGGCCCCCCGACGCCTGCCTACAAGCACACCTCCGTGAACGCGCTGAACA
>CAYFYD010000459.1:0-3423 GCA_964347195.1 uncultured Ectothiorhodospiraceae bacterium | reverse complement strand
GGGACGCCCGGGAACACGCTGCCGTCGGCGAGGGCGAGTATCGCGCGCCTGCTCCCCTCGACGGCCGGCGCGGTCCACCCCCGCCCGGTCCCCCGTCCCGTGCCCCGCGCCGCGGACATCGAGCCCGAGCGCGACCACCCGCGCCGCGCGCTTCCGCCTCGGGGTGGCCGGGACCGGGACGGCCCGGGACCGGGTGCGCTGCGGGCGCGCTCACTTCGCTGCGCTCCGGCCGGCGGAGCATGACGCATCGCATCGGGGAAGCGTCACAGGCCCAGCACGTCCTGCATGTCGTACAGCCCGGGACGCCGCCCCCGCAGCCAGCGCGCCGCCCGCAGCGCCCCCGCCGCGTAGTTCATGCGGCTCGAGGAACGGTGGGTGATCTCCACGCGCTCCCCGATGCCGGCGAACAGCACCGTGTGCTCGCCCACGATGTCTCCCCCCCGGACCGTCTCGAATCCGATCGTGGCACGCCTTCTCGGTCCGGTGTGGCCTTCCCGCCCGTAGACCGCGCACTCCCGCAGGTCCCGCCCGAGCGTCGCCGCCACCACTTCACCCATGCGCAGCGCAGTGCCCGAGGGGGCATCGACCTTGTGCCGGTGGTGGACTTCGACGATCTCGATGTCGACGTCGTCGCCGAGCGCCTTCGCCGCGCTCTCGATCAGCCGGAAACACAGATTGACCCCGGCGCTCATGTTCGGCGCGAGCACCACCGGAACCCGGTCCGCGAGCTCGCGCACCGCCGCGTGCTGCGACGGGTCGAAACCGGTCGCGCCGATCACCGCCGGCCGCCCCCGGCGCACGCAGTCCTCGAGATGGGCGAGGGCGCCCGGCGGGTTGGTGAAGTCGACGAGCACGTCGAAGGGCGCCATGTCGGCGGGGCGCTCGACGATGCGCACCCCGAGCGCGCCTCCCCCGGCGACGAGTCCGGCGTCGCGGCCGGCGAGCTCGTGACCCGGCATTTCCAGCGCGGCGACGAGGCGGAGGTCGGCGGCCTCGGAAAGGGCCTGGACTACAGTGCGGCCCATGCGTCCGGCCGCGCCCGCGACGGCGATGTCGAATACGCTCATCCGGCGATGCCCTCGAAGAAGCGCTTCACCGAGTCGAGCCACGACGATGCCTTGGGATCGTGGGTGTTCCTGCTGCCTCGCAGAGACTCGTCGAACTCGCGCAGCAGCGC
Source organism: uncultured Ectothiorhodospiraceae bacterium (assembly GCA_964347195.1). GTDB lineage: Bacteria > Pseudomonadota > Gammaproteobacteria > HK1 > HK1 > JAJEAD01. The sequence goes on along the minus strand of CAYFYD010000459.1, from coordinate 2,246 downwards.
CTTCTGCCGTGAGCCGAGCGAGACCGGCGTCTCCACGTCCACCTTGCAGACGAGATCGCCGACGCCTTGGCCCCGTACCGCCTTCACGCCCTTCCCGCGCAGTCGGAACAGGCGTCCGGTCTGCGTCTCCGGCGGGACTTTGAGGCTGACCCGCCCGTTCAGGGTGGGGATCTCGAGATCGCCGCCCAATGCGGCGGTCGCGAAGCTGATGGGAACCGAGCAATACAGATTGTTGCCGTCGCGCACGAAGATCTCGTGCTCGCGTACCGTGACCTCGACGTAGAGGTCGCCGGGCGGCCCCCCGCGCGGTCCCGGCTCCCCTTCCCCGGACAGCCGGATCCGGTCGCCCGAATCCACCCCGGCGGGGACCTTCACCGACAGCGTTCTGGCCTCGTGCACCCAGCCTTCGCCGCGGCACGAACGACAGGGATCCGTGATCAACTGCCCCCGGCCACGGCACCGCGGGCAGGTCTGCTGGATGGAGAAGAAGCCCTGCTGCACCCTGACCTGCCCCGCCCCGTCGCAGGTCGCGCAGGTGACCGGGGATTTGCCGGGCGCGACGCCGCTTCCGGAACAGGTCCCGCAGCGGACCTTCGACGGAACCCGCATGGTGGCGGTGGTGCCGAACACCGCCTCCTCGAGATCGAGCTCGAGCTGATGGCGCAGGTCCGCTCCCCGGTTCGCGCGCGCGGGCCCGCTTCGCGCGCCGAAGATGTCCCCGAAGACATCGTCGAAGATGTCGCGGAAGCCGGCGGCACCGAAACCGCCCCCGGCCGCGCTGCCCTCGAGGCCGGCATGACCGAACTGATCGTAGGCCGCCCGCTTCCTGGAGTCCGACAGGACGTCGTGGGCCTCCTTGGCTTCCTTGAAACGCTCCTCCGCGGTGGCGTCGTTCGCGTTCCGGTCCGGGTGGTACTTCATCGCGAGGCGTCGATACGCCTTCTTGAGCTCCGCGTCGCCGCACTTCCGCGATACGCCCAGCACCTCGTAGTAGTCCCGCTTGGCCACGGCTCGTTCAGGTCACCTGCTCTGTTGCGTCCATCCACCCGAACGGCACGGGGTCGGCCGGAACGCGCTCGTCCACGCCACGCGCCGAGCGGCCGGGCCGCGGGCCCCCGGCCCCGTCCGGCCTTCCCTTCGGATTCTACTTGCGAGTGTCGTCCACTTCCTCGAATTCCGCGTCCACCACGTCGTCGCCGGGACCGGCCGCCGTGCCCTCGCTCGCCGCGCCGTCCGATGCGGCCGCGCCCTGCTGCTTGTACACCCGCTCCGCGAGCTTTCCGGAGACCTCGGCGAGCGCGGCCGACCGGGCGCTGATGTCGTCCTTGTCGTCTCCCTTCATGGCCGTCTCGAGGGCCTCGATCTTCGATTCGACCTCGCTCTTCTCCCGCTCCTCGACCTGGTCGCCCAGGTCCTTGAGCGCCTTGCGGGTGGCATGGATCAGTCCGTCCGCCTGATTGCGGGCATCGACCAGCTCGTGGAACTTGCGGTCCTCTTCCGCGTGCGCCTCCGCATCCTTGACCATCTTCTCGATCTCGCCGTCGGAGAGGCCGCTGGACGCGCGGATCACGATGGACTGTTCCTTGCCCGTCGCCTTGTCCCTCGCCGATACGTTGAGGATGCCGTTGGCGTCGATGTCGAAGGCCACTTCGATCTGCGGCACTCCGCGTGGCGCGGGGGGGATGTCCGCAAGGTCGAATCGCCCGAGCGACTTGTTTCCGGCCGCGACTTCACGCTCGCCCTGGAGCACGTGCACCGTGACCGCGGTCTGGCCGTCCTCCGCGGTGGAGAAGACCTGCTGGGCCTTGGTGGGAATGGTGGTGTTCTTCTCGATCAGCTTGGTCATCACGCCGCCGAGGGTCTCGATACCGAGGGAGAGCGGGGTGACGTCGAGCAGCAGCACGTCCTTGACGTCTCCTGCCAGCACCCCGGCCTGGATGGTCGCACCCATCGCCACCGCCTCGTCCGGATTCACGTCCTTGCGGGGCTCCCGCCCGAAGATCTCCTGCACCATCTCCTGAACCTTCGGCATCCGCGTCTGCCCTCCGACCAGGATCACGTCGGAGATGTCCGAGGGGCTGAGGTCGGCGTCGGCGAGAGCGGTCTTGCAGGGTCCCGTGGTGCGGGCGATGAGATCCTCGACCAGGGACTCGAGCTTGGCCCGGGTCAGCTTGATGTTGAGATGCTTCGGACCCCTCGCGTCGGCGGTGATGTAGCGAAGGTTGATCTCGCTCTGCTGACTGGAG
>CAYFYD010000458.1:0-3435 GCA_964347195.1 uncultured Ectothiorhodospiraceae bacterium | reverse complement strand
CTTAACACCCGCACCCCCTTCCGTCATTCCCGCACCCCCTTCCGTCATTCCCGCGGAAGCGGGAATCCATTACGGCCAACGAATCCCCACACTCGCGCTTTACACTGAGCGGACCGCGCGCCGATTCGCATCGGAGTCGGATCCGAACGAGGTGCGCCGGGCAGACAACGATGACGCCAGACGACGCCGACATTCTCCGTTCGGACCCGGAGCTGATCGAGACGCGCGCCGACGAGCGGCTCGACACCACCCGCCTCGCGCCCTGGCTGCGCGAGCGCCTGGCGGGCGCGGAGGGCCCGGTGGAGGTCGCCCAGTTCGGCGGAGGCCACGCCAACCTCACCTATCTCCTTCGCTTCGCCGAGGCCGAGTACGTGCTGCGGCGGCCGCCGCTCGGTCCGGTGGCCCCGGGCGCACACGACATGCGCCGCGAGTACCGGGTGCTGTCCCGGCTGCACCGGCTCTTTCCCCTCGCGCCCGCGAGCTACCTCTACTGCGACGACGAGACCCTCATCGGCGCGCCCTTCCAGATCATGGAGCGCCGGCACGGCACCGTGATCCGCAAGCGGGTGCCGAGACGCTACGACGACGCCGCGCTCAAGACCCGCATCGGCCACATGGTGGTGGACACCCTCTCCGATCTCCACCGCCTCGATCGGGAGGCGGCGGGGCTCGGCGACCTCGGGCGCCCGGAGGGCTTCGTCGAGCGCCAGATCGAAGGGTGGGCGAAGCGCTGGGAGGCGGCCCGCCACGAGGATAGTCCCGACATGGAGCGTCTCATCGCCTGGCTGCGCAGCCGCCGCCCGCCCCCGGGTCCGGTCGCGCTGGTGCACAACGACTACAAGCTCGACAACCTCCTGGTCGCGTCCGACGACCCCGCCCGGCCGGTGGCGATCCTCGACTGGGACATGTGCACGGCCGGTGACCCCCTCGCGGACCTCGGCTACCTCCTCAACCAGTGGGCGCAAGCCGACGACGATCCGGAATGGATCGCCGCCGCGTCGATGCCCACCGCCGAGCCGGGCTTCCCCACGCGCCGGGACGCGGTGCAGCGCTACGCGGAGCGCACCGGCTTCGATGTCGAGCACGTCGACTGGTACTTCGCGCTCGCGACGATGAAGTTCGCCGTCGTCATCCAGCAGATCTTCATCCGCTATCGGCGCGGCCAGACCCGGGACCCCCGCTTCGCCGGCTACGACGAGCGCGCCCGGGAAGGGATTGCCAAGGCCTGCCGCATCGCCGGGCTCCGACCCTTCGCCCCGCGTTGGTGATGCAGTACAGGTCAAGGGTCGTTGCATGGGGGCGATATTGTCCGACCCACGCTGTGTTCTATTCGCAGGATGAAGGCGGCGTCCTGATCGTTCGCATCCTGCACACCCGTATGAGTGCCCCACGTCACCTCTGAAAGTCAGGAGTTCACGAGAAGATCGAGAGACACCAGGCGGGGAGTGCGGAGCAACGGTACTCATCCCGCGCGGACGAGCAGGTGCTCCAGCACCCGGAGAGGCTCCCCCGGAGGCATCGCCTGCCCGATGCGCGCGCGCGCGCACTCCGCTTGCCGAGGCTCCAGCACGGCCTCCACCGCGGCCGGCAGGTCCCGGGCGCGGCGGATCCTCCGCGGCGTGCCGAAGCGTTCGAGGTAACGCAGGGTCACCCCCTCCTGCGGCATGACGCCTCCCAGAGCGTCCACGATCAGCGGACAGCCGCTGCGGATCGCCTCGCTCGTGGTGCACGATCCGCCCCGCGACACGAGCGCGTCCACCGCACGGAGCAGCCGCGGCATCTGTCTGGTGTAGGGAAGCGCGACGACCCGGATGTCGGAGCGCCGTGGCCGCCAGCGCCGCAGGCGCTCGAGCAGCGGCGCACGGTGCGCGCACAGGGCGAGCACCTGAAGCGCGATGCCGCCGCGGTCGAGCGCTTCGAGGAAGGCGAGGTGATGGTTGGCACCGGCGGCGCCGGTGGCGAACAGCACAGTGGGAGCTCCGGCGTCGAGTCCGAAGGACTCCCGCAGGAAACGGCCGCGCTCCTCCCCGCTCATCGCCGGCCGATAGAAGTCGGGGTGCAGCACGAAGCCCCCGAGGTACGTGCGTTCCGCCGGCATGCCGAGGGAACGGGCGTGGGCGCAGGCCGGCTCCGTAGCCCCGATCCACACGTCGCTCGCCGGGTTGACCCAATGGCGGCTGAAGCCGTAGCCCCCGTCGAGCTCCGTGCAGCAGGTGCCGGTGCGGACCCGCCTTCGACCCAGCACCTCGCGGGCGAGGTCGAGAAAGCCCCGGTTGAGGTGCGGGTGCACACTGAGCACCCAGTCCGGCCGGTAGTCCAGCAGCTTGTCCACATAGGGCCGCACTCCCAGGAGCTTCCACTTCCGGCTGTGGAGCGCCGCGTGCTCGAGGAACGCGAAGTACAGATGGTGCGCGCGCGGCCCGTGCATCTGGATCAGGCGATAGAGGTGAAGACCGAGCCGGTAGTGCGGGCCTGCCGCCTCCAGCGGCGCGAAGCGCTCCACCTCCACCCCGAGCTCGGGATGCCGGAGCGCCCACTCCGCGAAGGCCCCAGCCCGCGCGTCGTGTCCGCCGCCGGTGCTCGATGTAAGGATCAGAAGGCGCACGACCCGGGGTCTGCCCACGCTACCGTCGCGCTGTGTCGTACCTCGAACAAGTCTGATGACGCCCCACCCTCAGCCCGGCTGCGGAGACGAGGGACCGAGTGCGCAAGCCCGCCGGCGAGCCCGGAACGACCCGCCCGCCGCAGGGGCGCAGTGCCCCGACCGAGCCCGCTTCCGGCATCAATCGTATCACCGGGGCGTGGAAGCGCGCCTCGGTGCCGGGCATCCGTGATCGACCGTCGAGTTTGCGTCCCGGAAAGACGCATGGATTCCCGCCCCCGATCGGGGTCGAGGGCAAGCTTTCGCGGGAATGACGGAAAAACGACGGCGCGGGATCGTTCGGAGCCTCCGGAGTGCCCCGGCGGCCTTTCCGCGAGGGACCGTACCCGCCGGCGCCGCCGCCCTCCCCACCTCCCCTCCCCGGCCGTGGCCATGCGGCGCGGGAGGTCCTCGCCGCGTAGTGCCCCGGGTATCGGAAACGGATACCCTAGCGCCTCACCAAGGTCGGCGGGACCGCTGAGGCGAGGGGAGGCAGGTCATGGGCAACCCGTTCTTCGAACGATGGAAGCCTGCTGGGTGCCGGGCGTGAACAACCACGGCGACTGCGGACGCTGGGATTTTGCCGAGTTCACCGACGTAAGGGAAGTTCAGCCCGATGTTGAAGGCAAGGTGGAGTCGGAGTTCAATCGGATGACTGCGCCGCATCTGAGTGTCGATAGCGACCCCGGTGCCTTGCGTCTGGTTGAAGCTGGCGGTTCGGAACCTTGCCTGAAGGATGTACCAAGGCGTCGAAGCGAGCCATGAGCGTTCTGGTGGACACCTCGGTCTGGGTA
>CAYFYD010000457.1:0-3471 GCA_964347195.1 uncultured Ectothiorhodospiraceae bacterium | reverse complement strand
ACTATCAACCCATCATAGACCTGGATAGCGGTGCGGTTGTTGCCGGGCACCAGACGCAGCGCTTCGTGGACGTCGAGCTGCGAGACGTACCACCAGCCTCCGAGAGAGTGCCCGAGGAGCAGCACCCCGAGCTCGTCGCGCCCCTCCACGATGTCCTGGTTGAGGATCCGCTCGGAATCGGGCGCCTGCCAGTCCCGCATCACCGACTCGTGCAGGCTCGCGAGCGCGCCGTCGCAGGGCAGGTAGGAGAACACGACGGTCGGGCGGTACGCCGGCGTTCCGTCTTCCCGGTAGCGGGTCAGGTACTCGCTCAGGGTGACGGACTCGCTGTGCGGAATCGCGATCCCGTCGATCGGCCCGCCGAGCGGGACCCAGCTCCTCACCCGCGCCCGCGCCGCCACCCGCGGAATGTAGATCGCGTTGCCGGGGCCGTCCGGGTGCCGCAGCCCGCCCGGGGGCAGGGCCTTCTCGTGGGTCCCCCAGCCGACCTCCACCGGCATGCTCGCCTCCTCGAGGAAGCCGGGCACGCTCCACGTGTTGACGAACTCCCCGGGCCGCTTGGGCTCGCAGGAGATCTGGGTGTCGCGCTCCGAGATGTGGATCACCCGGGTCCCGGTCCGCTCCGCCAGCGCGGCCCACCCCGCCGCATCGGCCGGCGCGGCCGCTTCGATGTCGAGCGCGGCCGCGAGGTCGCGGAGCGCCGCCTTCACGAAGTGGCTGACGAGCCCGGGGTTGGCCCCGTGGCAGAACACCGCGCTCGGCCCGGTCTCCCGCCAGCGGGTGGCCGCATACCGGCGCGCAGTCTGGTGATAGGCGTACTCGGTGCGCTCGCGCACGGGCTGGGCGGGATCCCAGCTCACATCGTCCCACGGCTCGATGGAGGAGTCGACATAAGCGACGCCGGCGCCCTGGCACCAGTCGGCGAGATCCACCGAGTCGATACCCACCGTGACGTTCACGAGCACGTCGCCGCGCGCGGCGAGACCGCGCATCGCCTCCTCGATGTCGTGGCGTTCGATCCGGCGCACCGTGTAGCCGACGCCGCGTTCGCGCCAGGGGCGCATCTCGCGGCCGTGGTCGTCGCCGTCCAGCACGTGCACGCGCGCGGGCTCGATCGCCAGGACGTCGAGCAGCATCGGCAGCACGCACTGGCCGATGCTGCCGAAGCCCGCCATCAGAATGCGGCCATGGAAGTCGGGGCGGGGATGGGGGCGAGGCATACGACGAGGCCGGCGGAAAGGGGGGACGCATCCTGTCCACGCCGGGCGGCGAGGTCAACCGGGATCGGGGTCCGAGACGCGCTGAAGCACGCAGTCCGCCCGGGCACTCCCCATCAGGCAGCCCTCCCCCCGCGCGGCGGCATGCGATGGATTCCCGCCCCCGCTTTCGCCGGGGGCAGGCTTTGCGCGGGAATGACGGGAGGGTCCTTCCTCCGCGCGCGGCGGCATACGTCCACGCAACAGGGTGCGGGCGGAGCGCTCCTTCCCGGGACCGCGGACTACGCCGCCACCCGACTCGGGCAGGGTCATCCCCCGCTGGAGGCGCATCGCTCCGGGTGGGTCGGGGCGGTGCCCTGCGTGCCGTCACGGCGGTCGTTGGGCTCGAGTGGGCGCCGCCAATCGGCCATTTCTCGCTCGGATCCCTTCAACCGGGCCACCGATCCCGGTCCGGGACCGGAGCGTGGGATGACCCTGCGGCGACGCCGGGCACGGCTTGTGTCCCCCTTGCAGATTCATGCCCATTCACAATCCAGTTCATGATAACCGCGGCGACGCCGGGCACGGCTTGTGTCCCCCTTGCAAGGACAGAATAATCGCCTCCGCAAGCTGCTCGCTTTCCCGCACGAGGACTCGAGTCATGGCGCTCGCCGCACCGGATTCCCACTCCAGGGGCCTCCATGCCGATCTGGTCGCACACATCAACCGGCGGACGGTCGAGGCGGCGGGACTGCCGAACGAGGCGTACACCTCGGAAGCCTTTCTGGCCCTGGAGCGCGACCGCCTCTTTGCCGCCACCTGGACCTGCATCGGCCACGCCTGCACCATCCCCGCCCCCGGCGACGCGCGGCCGGTGGACTTTCTCGGGCAGCCCATGCTCATGGTGCGCGATGACACCGGGCAGGTGCGCGTCTTCCACAACGTGTGCAGCCACCGCGGAAACCAGCTCGTGCGCGAGCCCTGCCGCTTCGCCGCGCGCATCCGCTGCCCCTACCACGCCTGGACCTACGGGCTGGACGGAACGCTCCACGGCACCCCGCACGTGGGCGGCCCCGGCCGGCACGAGAACGAAGACTTCGACCGCCGGGCTCACGGTCTGAAAGCCATCCGCGCCGCGGTGTGGCTGGACATGGTGTTCGTGAACACGAACGGCGAGGCGCCCCCCTTCGGGCGGCACATCGAAGGCCTCGCCGAGCGCGTGCACGCGCTCGCGACTCCGGCGCAGTACGAGCGGATGCGCCCTGCCTCCACCCACGGCAGCTTCCACCTGGACTTCAACGGTAACTGGAAGCTCGTCGTCGAGAACAACCTGGAGAGCTATCACCTCCCCTTCGTGCATCCCGACCTCAACGCACGTTCCCGCCTGGAAGACCACTATCACTTCTACGGCGGCGACCTCTTCGCAGGCCAGGGCTCGAATCTCTTCCAGCCGAGCGCGGGCAACTCCGCCGCCGCCTTCGATCGCTTCGAGGGCTGGCCGGAGCAGACCTCGGAGTACCCCACTCTCTTTCCCAACGTCTTCCTGGGGGTGCACCGCGATCAAGTGTGGTCGGCGGTGCTCTTTCCCCTGTCCCCCGGCCTGACCCGGGAGTACTGGCAGATCTACTACGTCGGGGAGACCGCGGACGATCCCGCCCACGACGCGGCGCGGGAGACCACGCTCGAGGGCTGGCGCAACATCTTCCTGGAGGACATGGGAGTGGTCGAAGGCATGCAGCGCGGCCGCGGCTCACCGGCCTTCCTCGGTGGCGTGTTCTCGGGCGTCATGGACGAGCCGACCCATCACTTCCACAAATGGGTGGCGAATCGCCTGGCGTCCTGACCCCCCTCCGAGAAGAACCCGGGCGCACGCTCGGGTGAGCGCCTGCGCGCGGCCCACCCGAGCGGACACTGCGCCTCAGCCGCGCTCGATCGGAATCTGTCTGCCTTCGCTCGGTCTCGAAGCCGACTTCGGGATCGTGAGGGTCAGGACTCCGTCCCGGTGAACGGCCCTCACCTTGTCGAGGTTCGCGTCTTCGGGCACTCGGAAAGTGCGGCGGAATCGGCCCATGCACACCCTCGCGCGGCGCACCGCGGGCAGTCTCGTTCGACGCTCATCGCCCCGGCAGCCCGGCGCTCGCGGCGGTCCGGGAACCAGGGTGCCCGGCCGGCCGGACTCCGGCCGAGGTCGGGGCGGCCGTGGCAAGTCCGGGGTGCCCGGGCCCAGGACCATTCAGAAGTCGAGTTGCGGGGTTCGAAGTACTGGAATCAGGCG
>CAYFYD010000456.1:0-3504 GCA_964347195.1 uncultured Ectothiorhodospiraceae bacterium | reverse complement strand
CCCACATGAAGTCCTTCCAGCGGCGCACGTTGGTGAGATAGATCCCGGTGCGGTCCTCGAGCGGGTGCCACTCCACGACCGGCATCGCGCCCCAGGCGGGATTGAAGTGCGCGCGCGTCACCCGGGTGTGCAGGAACACGCTGTGGAAGGGGTCCATCGGGTTCTCGGCCACCTGCAGCCAGTTGCAGGGGTAGTCGATGGCGTAAGGCACGAGCTCGTCGCCGGGGAGCGAGAGCGTGTCGAGCATGGGAAATTCCGGCCGCACCTCGGGGGGGCCGAGATAGGCGAAGACGAGGCCGGCGAGCTCGCGCACCGGATAGGCCCCGTGCCGGAGCCGGCGCGGAATGGGGCTACCCTCCGGCTCGCCCGGCACCTCGAGGATCGTGCCGTCCACGTCGTAGAGCCAGCCGTGGTAGCAGCAGCGGATGCCGCGTTCCGAGACGATCCCGTACGCAAGCGACGCGCGCCGGTGGCTGCAGTGCTTGTGCAGCAGGCCGAGGCGGCCGGAGAGGTCCCGGAAGAGCACGAGCTCTTCACCGAGCACCTTGACCTCGACCGCGCGTCGGGCCACCTCCTCGCTCATCGCCACCGGCATCCAGAAGCGCCGGAGGTACTCACCGCAGGGAGTGCCTGGGCCGACGTGGGTGAGCTCGGGGTCTTCGCGGGCCTCCGATACCCGGTGGTAGCCGTTGTAGGGCGAAGCGCGTTGCTCGGGGGTAGCGGACATCGTCGGGCGAGGGCGATCCTGGAGAAACGAGGGGTCGGGTCGGAACCTCCCGCGAGTCTACCACCGGCCGGAAGCCCGCGGGGTCATTGCCGCAGGGTTCGTGTGCGGGGGTGCCCGCGTAGCGCGGGGTTGCGTCCAGGGCGCCGGAACACAACAGATGTGTTGCGCTCTCCGGCATTGTGTCCTAGTCTTGCCGTCGCCCTGATGGATCAGGGTCCACCCTGCCGGCAAGGATCGCTCGTCGAGAGATCAATGGGAGGTTCGAACATGAACCGTTTGTTCAGTCCGGCTGAAGTGAGGGAAGCGGGTGAATGCGAAGGAACTCCGCCGCTGGCTCAAAGAGCGTGGGTGTACTTTTCACACCCATAAGGGCGGTAGTGGCCACCTCACGGTTCGCCGTGGTCACCGCACTTCGCAACTGCCCATGCACGGCTCTCGCAAGGAGCTTGGCACCAAGCTCGTCGCAAAGATCGAGAAGGACCTGGGATTAGCCTGATGTTGTCCTATCCTGTTGAATTTGAAGACGGTGGGGACGTAATGGTCACGTCGCCCGACTTCCCGGAGCTCACGACCTTGTAAAGACACGACCTTGTTAAAGATCAAGAAGGACTTGGGATTAACCTGATGTTGTTCTATCCGGTTGAATTTGAAGATGATGGGGGCGTAATGGTCACGTCGCCCGACTTCCCGGAGCTCACGACCTTCGGGGATGATCGGAACGAGGCGCTGGCTCGCGCCGTCGACGCTCTGGAGGAAGCCATCGCGGCCCGTATTCACACGGGCCGGGAGGTTCCCTCCCCCTCCCCCGGGGAATGTCGCGCCGGACTGCCCACTCTCACCGCCGTCAAGGTGATGCTCTATCAGGGCATGAGAGAGCAGGGCGTGGGCAAAGCGGAGCTGGCTCGCCGCCTGGGTTGGCATCTCCCGCAGGTCGATCGCGTGCTCGACGTGAACCACGCCTCTCGGCTCGACCGGATGGATGCCGCGCTGCGGGCCATCGGGCGGCGCCTGGAGGTGCGCACCGTGGACGACGCCGAGGTTGCGGCGTAGTTCGGCCGCTGTCTGGCGTCGCGACGCTCCGCTGCTCGCACAGGGTTCCGTCCCTGTCGGCGTCGCGCATGTAGCGGCAGGCCGGGTGGGCGCTCGGCGTCGCATTCGGGCACCTCGCGTCCGAGCAGGGTCATGAGCATGAGGCGCCAAGCGATGACGGCGTTGATGGTGAGGCGCGACACTAGCGCAACTGTCCCACCAGCCAAGTCTGGAAGTAGCGCACGTCCGCCTCCCACACCGGGGAGAACTTGACGTCGTCGGCCACCGGCGAGGCGCGCGCCGCCTGCTGCAGCTCCATGCAACGGTGGTCCTGGGCGCGGATGCCCCGGCGGTCGTTCAAGGTGCGGCGGGGACCGAGCCAGCGGTCGATCGCGGCCTCCCGCGCTTCGGCGTGCTCCGCTCCGGTCGCTGCTCCCGGGGCGAAGTACCAGGCCATCTCGGCCCTCGTCACGCCCGGTGCCACCGGGACGTAGATGGCGGGCACGTAGGCGCTCGGACCGAGGGTCAGGGTGGTGTTGGGCAGGATCGCGTTGGCCGCACCGTGCTTCTGGCCGGCGCCGTTGCGGGTGGGCAGGGGAGGCAGCACGCTGCCGTCCGCTCCGGCGTCCGGCGCCCGGGGCGGACGCCGGGCATTGGCCCGGAGGATCATGACGTTGCCCTCGGCGAGCATGTCGGTGTAGGGCTCGCCGGTCCCGAGGTCGACCTCGTCCGACATCCGATCGAAGATGCCCTCGTGCACCCAGACGTGGTGATACACCTCCCAGTTGTCCATCACCAGCTTCCAGTTCGCCCTGAACTCCCAGCTCGCGCGGTGACCGCACTCGAGCGCGTCCAGGTCGAGGTGGGAGAACTCCGCCGCCATCATGCCGAGGTACTCCTCGAGCGGCGGGGCGTTCCCGGCCAGGTTCACGAAGACGACCTGGTTCCACACCGCGGCGCGCACCGGCACGAGACCGTTCGCCTCCGCGTCGACCGGCTGCATCTGCGCCTTCGCAGTGCCGTCCCAGAAGGGGGTGGCGAGGAGCGCGCCGTCCAGCCCGTAGGTCCAGGCGTGGTAGGGGCACTGGAGCTGGCGCAGCCCGCGGCAGGGCTCGGTGAGCACCAGGGTAGCGCGGTGGCGGCAGACGTTGTGGAAGGCGCGGACCCTGCCGGCCGCGTCGCGCAGCACGATGATCGGCACCCCGCCCACCGAGGTGGGAATGGCGTCGCCGGGTTCCGGCAGGTCGGAGGCGAAGGCGACCCCGGTCCAGGTCCGCGGGAAGAGGTGCCGCTGTTCGAGCGCGTAGAAGCCCTCGCTCGTGTACACGCGGGCCGGCAGTCCTCGCGCCTCCGCCAGCGAGGGACGCTCGAGCGCCGCGATCGCCGCCTCGTCGAGGAAGTCTCCGAGCGCAGGAGAGTCGGTGTGCGTCATGTCGGGGTCCCCCTCTCGCGTCCCGTGCGGGACACCGGTAGGTTCATGCGACCCACGCCTCTATCTCGAGGCGCCGGCAGCCGCCGGCGATGATAACGGAGATCCGCGCGGTCGGCCGTGCGGGATCACCCGTCAACCTGCGGCGTGGCGGGGAGGGGTTCGAGGTCCGGGCATACCGCATCGGGAGATCCCTCTCGATGCGAACCCGGTGCGAGACGAGAGGGCCGATGAGCGCCGCCATCGGCCCTCTCGCCCGGGCTGCCCCCTCACTTGAGGAGGTTGTTCCATATCTTGGTGTAGGTCTCGGCCACTTCCT
>CAYFYD010000455.1:0-3514 GCA_964347195.1 uncultured Ectothiorhodospiraceae bacterium | reverse complement strand
GATCGCGCCCATGCCGGACGCGGTGGCGGTACAACGGGTGCCGCCCTCCAGCGCGGCGAGGCGCTCCTCGAAGGTCCGCACGGTGGGATTGGTGAAGCGCGAGTAGACGTTGCCGGGCTCGGTCTCGGCGAAGCGGGCCGCCGCCTCCGCCGCGCTCCGGAACGCGAAGCTCGAGGTCAGGAAGACGGGGTCGTTGTGCTCGCCTTCCGGCCCGCGGTGCTGGCCTTCGCGCACCGCCAGGGTGTCGAAACGGGCGCCGCTGCCGCCCTCGTAGTCCCGGTTCATGGCGCCTCCACGGGAAGGTCCTCGCGGTTTCCCCACTCCGCCCAGGAGCCCGGATAGCCGCGCACGCGCGGATACCCCAGGCTCTTGAGCATGACGTAGCTCTGCGAGGAACGGTGGTGGGTCTGGCAGTAGGTGATCACCTCCCGGTCCGGGGTGATCCCGCGCTCGTCCAGCAGGGCGCGCAGCATCGCAGCCGGGTGCAGGCGCCGGTGCCGGCCCGCGTCCATCGTGTCGGTCCAGTTCAGGTTCACCGCCCCGGGAATGTGCCCGCCCCGCCGCGCACGCCGGTCCCGGCCCGCGTACTCCTCCGGTGAACGGGCGTCGAGGAAGACGACCTCCTCGTTGCCGATCCGGGCCCGGACGTACTCCGCGTCGGCTACCGCCTCCCCGCCGAGAGTGGCCCGGTAGTGCGAGGCGACCGGCTCCGAAGCCCCCGCGTCGACGCGCAGCCCCTCCGCCGCCCAGCCCGAGAAGCCACCGTTCAGCAGCGAGCCGCCGGCATGGCCGAGGACGTGAAGGGTCCACAGCAGCCGCGACGCGTGCCCGCCCCCCTCGTCGTCGTAGGCGACGACCTGCCGTCCGGGCGCATATCCGATGCCGGAGAGCGCGCGGGAGAGCCGCTCCTCCCCGGGAAGCCGTCCCGCCGCCGGCTTCCCGCCGTCCACCAGCCGTGCGTAGTCGAGCTGCACCGCGCCCGGGAGATGACCGGCCCGAAACTGCTCGGGAGTTCGCAAGTCGACCAGGAGCACACCCTTCGCGTCGAGCGCGGGGGCCAACGCTCCGGGCTCGACGACCATCGGCAGGTTGAACGTATTCACATCCCGGCTCGGCGCGCCGTCACGGCGTTGCCGGCAACCCCGTCCCGCAGGGGAGCCGGCCCACGGCCTTCGTTGCCCCGTTGCCCATACGCAACGAGACTATAGGCTAGCGCTCCGATCACGGGGAAAGAACCTTTGGTTCTACCCTTATGCGGAATCGCTCAGTCGCCGGCCACCTCGAAGGCGGTCACGTTGCGCGTCTCCCGACTGAGCTCCACCCCGATCACGTGGAGCGGCTGCCCCGTCGCCCGGTACTCGTCCGCGTAGCGGCGCGCGCGCAACTGCGCCAGTGCCCCTCCCGCCCCCGAGAGATCCACCACCTCGAGCCCGAACCGGTACACGTCCCCCGCCCGCGCGCACCGCCCTGCCCGGACTTCCAGACCATGACGCTCGCCAACCGTTCACCACACATGCCGGCATACGACCCCCGGAAGCCCGAACGTGCCGTAGCCGCCCCGATCGCTTCGACGGACCGGAGATCGGAGGGAGGCGGACTCACCCAGGGCTGATTGGTTCTCTTGACCGTGTCCAATGAACTCGAGGGGTATGTCGATCGCCGAGCGTCTCGGGCTAAGTCGTCGTCAACCGAAGAAAGAGCTTTTGCATCGAGGAGCTACGCCGTCCGGCGGCGATCGAGGACGCCCACGAAGTGATCTGCCCTGCGGACTCACCCCAGGGCTGTTCAGAAGTCGAGCTTCCGGGTTCGAGATACTTGATACTTGGAATCAGGCAATGGATTCCCGCTTGCGCGGGAATGACGGCAGGGGGCGCGGGAATCCATTTCGGTCAACGAATCCCGAAACTCGGAGTCTGAAGCCGTCAGGCCGACGTTTGAAGAGCCCTGGGACTCACCCCATGAAGGGTGAGCTGGCCTCGCTTGCGTGGCACGACAGCAGCGATCGTGCCGGATGGACTGGCGAAGCGAGGCGCAGGTACTTTCCCGCCACACACTGGCCTGGAGCGAAGTAGATGATCAACATCAAGGGCCTGGATCACGTGGTGCTGCGGGTCGCGGACCTCGACCGCGCCCTGCGCTTCTACTCGGAGGTGCTGGGTTGCCGGGAAGAGCGCCGACTGGAGGAGCTCGGCCTCTACCAGGTACGCGCCGGCGCGGCGCTGATCGACCTCGTGCCGGTGGCGAGCCGGCTCGGCCGACTGGGCGGGGCCGGACCGGGGAGAGAGGGCCGCAACATGGACCACCTCTGCCTCCGCGTCGACCCGTTCGACGCGGAGGCGATCGCCGCCCACCTCGCGCGCCACGGCATCGATGCCGGCGAGGTCTCGACCCGCTACGGCGCCGAGGGCAACGGCCCCTCCATGTACATCCGGGACCCGGACGGCAACACGGTCGAGCTGAAGGGGCCACCCGAGGACCGCTGACGGCTTACGACTGATTCCGAGCGCGGGTGAGGGGAGGAGCGGGCCGGTCCGGAAACCAGGGCCATTTCACGCGGGCTGAGCATCCGCTCCAGAGGGACCGGAGTGCTCTCGTCAGTGCCGTCACGGCAGTCTGTGGGCTCCGTGGAAGCCGCCACTTGGCCGGACCTCGTCCGCGGCTCGCCATCCGGGCTACTGAATCCGGTCCGGAAGCGCAGCGTGAAGTGCTCGTGGTCCGGAAACGCCGGCCGATTGACGCCCTGCGGCGCCTGGAACATACTCCGCCCACCATGAAGCGCGACCGGTGCCCGCTCTGCGTCTGTATCTGTCCCCGGATGAAGCTCCGGGCGGCGCGCGCTGGTCGAACGGAGGACGAGAGCCCCTAGCCTGACATCAGGACTCTCCCCTCCCCCGAGAAGCCACCACCCGGAGCACCCGGCTGGTGGCTTTTTTCGTCCTGGAGCGACATCAGGAATTCAAGAGAACCCCGAGGACCACTGCCATGAAGCTACAGCAACTGCGTTACTTGGCCGCCGTCGCGCAGAACAACCTGAACATCTCGGCCGCCGCGGAGCGCCTCTACACCTCGCAGCCGGGGATCAGCAAGCAGATCAAGCTGCTCGAGGACGAGCTCGGCATGGCCCTCTTCCGGCGTTCCGGGCGCAGCCTCACCGCGATGACCGATGCCGGCGAGCAGGTTCTGGAGCGCGCCCACCGGGTGCTGCGCGAGGTCGAGAACATCCGCCGGGTCGCTGCGGACCTGCGCGGAAACGAGGACGGCACCCTGTCCATCGCCACCACCCACACCCAGGCCCGCTACGTGCTCCCGGGGGTGATCTCCCGGTTCCGGCATCGCTTCCCCAAGGTGCGCATCGAGCTCCACCAGGGCACTTCGGAACAGATCGACACGCTCTTCTCGGAAGGTGAGGTGGACCTCGCCATCGCCTCCGGCAACTCGACGCCCGCGAGCGCCATCGCCCATCCCTGCTACCGCTGGCGCCCCGTGGTGGTGGTGCCCGACCAGCACCCCTTGA
>CAYFYD010000454.1:0-3522 GCA_964347195.1 uncultured Ectothiorhodospiraceae bacterium | reverse complement strand
ATTAACTGCGAGCCCCCGTGCCGGAACGCGCCGGGGCTCTTTCGTTTGGGCGCGCAGGGGCCGCGGGGGTGACCGGGCCGGGTGCGCAATCGCGCGAATCAGTCGGCGGCCAGCTCGCGCACCGCGGCGATCGCCTGTTCGATGTCTTCGTCGTCGCTGAAGTATCCGGGAGAGAAGCGCACCGTCCCGAGCTGTCCGAGGGTCGACTGGTCTTCGTGCACCAGCGGAGCGCAGTGGAGCCCCGGGCGGACGCACACGTGGTGGTCCGCATCCAGCATGGCGCCGGTCTGCTCCGCGGGCAGTCCCGCAATGTTCATCGACAGCACGGCGATTCGGGGGCGATTGCCGACCGGACCATGCATCTCGATGCCTCCTGTATCGCGGAAGGCGCGGTCGAGGCGGGAGATATGCGCCTGCTCCACCGCGTCGATGACATCGAGCGCGGCCCGGCAGGCCTCCGCGTGCGACAGCGCATCGCCCCCCTTGTCCCGGCCGATCCCGGCGAACCACTTCTGGGCGGCGTTGAGCCCGGCGATTCCCGGTACCGAGACGGTCCCCGCTTCCAGGTGGTGGGGATACTCCTCGGGCTGGAAGGGCCGCAGAGAATCGACGCCGGTGCCGCCGACTCGCAGGGGGCGGATGTCGACGCCCTCGCCGACGATCAGGCCGCCGATTCCCGTCGGTCCGAGCAGGCCTTTGTGACCGGTGAAGGCGAGGACGTCGATACCGGAGCCATCCATGTCGATCGGCACCACGCCCGCGCTCTGGCAGGTATCGACGATCAGGAGCGCGTCGCTCTCCGCGACCACTCCGGCGATGGCGTCGAGATCCTGGAGGGAACCGAGCACGTTGGAGGCATGGTTCACCACCACCGCGCGCGTCGTGCCGCGGATCGAGCGGCGCAGGTCCTCCGGATCGACGTAGCCCTCGGCATCGCGCGCCACCAGACTCACCTCGACGTCGCGCTCGCGCCGGAGGTGGTTGAGCGGACGCAGCACGGAGTTGTGCTCGAGGCGGGTGGAGACGACATGGTCGCCGGGAACGAGCAGGCCGAAGAGTGCGATATTCAGGGAATCGGTGGCGTTCTGGGTGAACACCACGCGATTGGGATCTCCCCGGAAACCGAAGAAGGCGGCGAGCAGCCGCCGCGTTTCCGCAATCATCTGCTCCGCTTCCACGGCGAGCAGGTGTCCGGAGCGTCCGGGGTTCACTCCGTGGGAGCGGAAGAAGGAGTCCATGAAGGTGTAGACCGCCTCGGGCTTGGGCCAGGTGGTGGAGGCGTTGTCGAGGTAGTGGTGTTCCTTCATGACGCTTGTTCCGTCTCCGTCTTCGGTGCTAGCTTATGTGCCGGCACCCGGTCGCGGCGCAGCCGGCGGCATCGGGAACCTGCCGCGAACGACACGCTAGGCGAGCCATCCATGTTTGAATTCGACCAGGATATCGTGAACGTCCTCCTGGAGGACAGCCAGCAGTTTCAGTCACTATTCAAGCAGCACCACGACCTCAAGGAGAGGGTCAAGGACGCGGAGCTCGGCTTGGTGCCCATGGACAATCTTAGCCTCGGGGCCCTCAAGAAAGAAAAGCTCCTCGCCAAGGACAAGATGGCGGCCATGATCGAGCAGTACCGGCGGGAGCACGCCTGAACCCCCTGCCGCAATCGGGTACGCTCCCGCCCCGCTCGCGGCTGCCCCGAGCGTTGCCCGCCCCTCGGAGGCACGAGTTTTTTCCGCCGGCGCGGACATCAGCCAATCCATGACCGAAGAGCTGTTTCGAGGCGACGCCTACGCCGCCGAGTGCAGGGCGACCCTCATGGCGGCCGGAGAGCACGGAGTCGAGCTCGACCGCACGGTGTTCTACCCGATGGGGGGAGGGCAGCCGGGCGATCGAGGGTGGCTCCTCTTCGACGACGGCCTCGAGGTCGCCGTCACTGACACTCGCAGGGTGGAAGGACGACCGGGTATCGTCCACTTCTGCGCGACCGCGCAGGTGCGCGAGCGGACGGGGCAGCCGCTTCTCGCCCGTATCGACTGGGAGCGGCGCTTTCGCATCATGCGGGTGCATACCACGCTGCATTTGCTCTGCGCGGTGATTCCCGACGCGGGGGTGACCGGGGGATCGATACGCGACGACGGCAGCGGTCGGCTCGATTTCAACCTGCCCGAGCCGACCCTCGACCGGAACCACGTCGAGGCGGAAGTGAACCGGCTGGTACGGGAGAACCATCGGGTGGGCGCACGCTGGATCAGCGAGGAGGAGCTCGATGCCAGTCCGGAGCTGGTGCGCACCATGTCGGTGGCGCCGCCGCGGGGCGCCGGTCGCGTGAGGGTGCTCGACATCGAAGGAGTGGACCTGCAGCCCTGTGGGGGCACCCACGTCGCCTCGACCGGCGAGATCGGGCCGGTGGTGGTGAAGAAGATGGAAAAGAAAGGCAAGAGAAACCGGCGGATCAACATCGCCCTCGCAGATCCCCGGTAGGCCCCGGCAAGGGACGCTTCCCGAACAAGGGATTCGGCCCGCCGTCCTTCCCTCTCTCTCCCGCTGCACTCGGCGCTGCCTCCGTTGCGCGACGGAGGCAGCCGCGTCGCTCCTCCGCCCGCCCGGGGCGAGTTCGGGGCGCTGTCGGTCGGGACGGGGCTGCGGTCCCGGCATTCCTCATGCCCGTGTTCGTCGATGTCATGAGGGACAATCCGGCCGGAGACCGGGGCCGTCCTTGCTCTATCCCGTCCTGGAACGAGAACGGGCGTTCCTGCTCCGGGAATCGGCAGGAGATACGGGTCAGTCTCGGCGGTTGCCGATCTTGCGCTCCTCTCCCCGGAGGAGGCGGGAGATGTTCCCACGATGGCGCGTGACGAGCATTGCGCACATCGCCACGAGCGCCGCGAGCACGGCGGGCGGGGCATCGTAGACGACGGCGAGCACCGGGGCGGCGAGTGCGGCGACGATCGATGCGAGGGACGAGTAGCGTGACAGAGCGGCGACTACGAGCCAGGCCCCCGCCATCCCGAGGACGATGGGCCAGGAGAGCACCGCCACCACCCCGAAGATCGTGGCCATTCCCTTGCCTCCCCGGAAACGGAAGAACACCGGATAGAGGTGCCCCGCGAAGGCGCCGAGGCCGGCGGCGGCGGCGACCGCGGGGGAATCGCTGACCGCACGCGCCAGCAGCACCGGCAGCACGCCCTTGAGCACGTCCCCCGCCAAGGTGAGCGCGGCCGCACCCTTGCCACCGAGGCGCAGCACGTTGGTTGCCCCCGGGTTGCCCGAACTTTCCGTGCGGGGATCGGGCAGGCCCAGGGCGCGGCACACGAAGACGGCGCAGGCGATGGAGCCCACGACATAGCCGGTCAGCGCCATCGCGACGAGCTCGAGCATGCCGCCATTGCACCGGCTCGGGTCGGGCCGGTCAAGTGCGGCGAGACGGCCGGCCCGCGGGCGTGCGCGTCTGCCGCCAGCGTTCCCGAGGCAGGCAGGGCTCTTCAGGAGTCGAGTTTCGGGGTTCGTTGGCCGGAATGGATTCCCGCT
>CAYFYD010000453.1:0-3531 GCA_964347195.1 uncultured Ectothiorhodospiraceae bacterium | reverse complement strand
GGCCCGGGGCGCCCGCCGCGGGGCGGGCGGCGCCCCCCCGCGGTCCGTCCGCGGCGGGGGGCCGGCTCGACCCTGCGCTCGCGGCGCGCCTGCGGGAGCTGGACCGGAGCCTCTACGCGCCGGAGGCGGAGCCCTGGGACGGGCCGGCGCTCTGGCGGGAAGCGAAGACCGGCCTGCGGCACGTGCCGCGTGCGACGCGGCGCGTCGCTCCTTCGGGCCTGCCCCCGCTCTATCCGGAGCGCCCGGGCGGCGGCGCTCAGCGCAGCTCGGGATAGCCCTGCTCGGCCGCGCTTCGCGCGAGCTCGGCAATCCGCCCGTAGGCGGAGAGCGGAAGGATCTCGACGCCGTCGATGAACATCGCGGCGCCGGCGGCGCGGACCCCCGGCTCCTCGAAGGCCTCCCACAGCGCACGCCGCAGCGCCCGGACCAGGCCCTGCGGACTCGCGGTCCGGGTCACGAAGGGGATTCCCGGGGCGCGCGCGGTGGCGCAGAGACGCCGGGTGCCTTCGAGCGAGGAGGGGCGGTAGCGATCGAGATGGGCGTAGGTCACACAGTCGATCGCGGCCACATCGGCCTCGCCGCCCGCGACCGCGGTGACGCTCGCGGGGTGGGAGCCGCTGACGAGGACCCGCGAGAAGAAGCGGCCCCGCCGGCTCAGCGGGGCGACGAGCGCTCTCAGCGCGTTCGCCCCCGAGTGGGACTCGCGACTGTTGACGACACACACCGCATGGCGCAGATCCGGGAGCGCCGTGGCGGGAGAGTCGTCGGCGACGAGGACCACGCTCGAGTAGCAGCACCCCTCGCAGCCCGGAGCGCGGTAGCGCGGCGTGGCGATCAGAGCGAGGATGCCGGCGTAGCGGCCCACGAGGTCCGCCCCGCAGCACTGGCTGAGCAGCAGCCCGGGGTCCGTCCACAGCGCGTGGACGCTCCGCCATCGGTCGAGCGCCGCCGGCACCCCTTCCACTCCCATCCCCTCGAGCTTGCGCGCGACGCTCTTCCAGAGGACCTCGTGCGCGCCGCGCACCTCCGGAAAGTCGTACATCGGGAAGCTCGCCGAGCACGTCATTGGAATCGCTTCCCTCCGGTGGCCGCAGCCCCAGTATGCACGATGAGCCAAGGGCATCGTCGCGGGCGCGAGACCAATTCGCCATCGCCGCCCGGCCCGCCTCGCGCGGGTCGATCTGAACCGCCACCCTCATGCGATCGTCCAGAGCAGCAATAATCTTCATCAGCCGGTCCATTGTTCGCTGTCCGATCCCGACGGGGAGCCCGTGCGCGGGAAAGCTCGATATCGTGCGTCTCGTACCGTCACTCCGCATGGCGGCCGGTGCTCCATACCGGCCCCAGGCACTGCCCACCGAAGGAAGTTCGTGGGTAAACTCGGCTGCCGCTGAGAACGAAGCGCCGCAGCTCGAGTGGCACGAGCCGAACAATGGCAAGAAGCGGGAGAGACGAGAGGCCTGAATGATGAAAAGGACCACCCCTCGCTCCGAGTGGGAAGACATTAAAGGCTTCGACCGGACCAAGCGCGAATACAAGCGCCTCGACGGTGACGCTTGGCTCGCCGCGCACCGGATCCGAGCGGAGGGTGAGAGACGAGGCAAGCGGAATCAACCTGGATCCAGTGAAACGCTGCCCGATGAGATGTATCGAAAGATCGAAAACTGGGTCCGGAAGCGGGCGCTCGACTGCAAGGAAGAGGTCGGCAACTACATCGCCGACGAGCTCGCCGCCCTCAATGATATTGTCACCTCCTGGGAAAAGCAGAATCCGGAGATCGACCTCGACGCCCTCGTCACGCAACGCTGCCAGAACCTCGACGCCAAAGCCGACCAGAGCGTGAGCGATCTCGACAAGCAGCGCGCGGAGTATGAGGAGGCCGTCCGAGACTTGAAGAACTTCCGCCAGCGTCACCGGCTCTCTCGGGTGGCGCACTATCCGAACAACCAGGTTGCGCACTGGCTGTGGGTCCCGGTCGCCGGGATCGTCGAGAGCTTCGTGAGCGCCAACCTCCTGGGAAGCGTCTCACGCGGCGGGGTGATCGAAGGGTGGATGGTCGCTCTGGTACTTACCTTCGTGAACGTGCTCCTGGGCATCTGTGCCGGACGAGTCTGGCGCTTCACCCATTACGACCGGGGGTTGGTGAAGCTGTTCGCCTACGCCTTGGGCGCGCTCTGCGCGGCGCTTGCTTTGGTCTGGAACGATGTGGCCGGCCATGTGCGCGACGTCTATGTGCTCGCGGAGAAGACGGGAGCGCTCGAAGCCCCCGACGAAGCGTTCGCAACCGCCTTCCGCACGATGATCGAAGGTCCGCTGCCCTGGGAAAGTCTCCCGTCCGCGGGGCTGGCCCTCGTCGGCATCGCCGTATTCGTCCTGACCACGTACAAGATGTACACCGCCGACGACCCCTTTCCTGGCTATGGCGCGAGGCACCGGAAGGTCGATGCCTTGCACGGACGCTACCAGGACGACCTGAACGACGCACTCGATGAGCTGCAAAGAGCACGCGACGAAGCAAACTACGCGATCGATGAAATCAAGAGCCGCTATGAGATGGACCAAGCCGGCTGGAAGAGCGCGCTCGACAGATTGCGGATAGTCGTCGACGACTACCCGGCGAACCTTCGACAGTACAACAAGGATCTCGCCTACCTTCTCGCCGCCTACCGCGACGCGAACCTCGCCGAGCGCACGACCCCGTCCCCGTCCTTCTTCGACATCGAGCCGACGATCGACGAGGCTGTGGTCCACCCCCCGGAGTTCTCCGTCCCGGCTCCCCCCGAGTGGGGCGACATCCCGGAGAAAGCGAAGGCAGGGTTTGCGCGGGTGGAGAAGACCTACGATCGACTCCGGCCACGCTACCAGATGCTCGACCGCGTCGTCGAAGACTACACGGACGACACCTCATGAGACGGGAGGCCCGCCGCAGAGTCGAAGCCAAGGCACACCGGCAGGCGATCATGCTCCCCCTCGGAGTGGGCGTGCTCCTCCTCATCGGGGTGGTCGCGTTCTACCAGGTCGGTACCCGCGTCCCGGAAACCGACAGCCGCCTCTGCCCGAAGGCCACCGGTCCCGTCGGGGCGACCGTGCTGCTCCTCGACACGAGCGATCCGCTGACCCCGAAGCATCGGGCGGAACTCGAACGCCTCGCCGGCCAGATCGCCTCGGAGCACGCGGGCCGAATGGGCATCGCCCCGGGAGAAATCCTCGCCGTCTACGAGCTGACGCAGGATCCGGGCGTACCGAAGCGACTGATCGAAGTTTGCCGCCCGCTCAAGAACCCGAAGGATCGCACTTGGCGCGACGACATCCACCAGGGCCGGCGTTTCGCCGAACGGGACTGGGAGCGTTTCGAGGACTCGCTCGCCAACGCGTTCCCGGAACGCGAAAGCGAAGCGCAGCCGACCTCGCCGCTGCTCGAAACGATCGCGGTCCTCGCCGCCCGCCATGTGCCCGGCAAGCGCGGGGACAGACGGTTCAAGGTCCATCTCGTCGTCTTCTCCGATCTGCTGCAGCACAGCCCACGGCTCT
>CAYFYD010000452.1:0-3547 GCA_964347195.1 uncultured Ectothiorhodospiraceae bacterium | reverse complement strand
TCCTCAGCCCGGCTGCGGATCCGCCAGGGGACCGCGTGCGGAAGCCCGCCGGCGAGCACGAGAGAACCCGCCCGCCCTCCGGAGGGGTCGCAGTGTCCCGGCTGAGCGCGGGGATGCGCGGCCCGACGGTCGAAAGCTGAGCTTCGTACGTAATCAGGTTCGGTTATGCTCGCCGGACCCGGCGCGCCATGCCGGCCAAGTGGGGATCACTCGATGAGCGCGCTCCCGAGCCAGGACCGCGGCCCTTCGATCCGCGTCCGTCCCATGTCGGTGCACATCGGCGCCGAGATCGAGGGCGCCGACCTCGCTCGCCCCCTTCCGTCGCAGACCGTGGCCGAGATAAGGGCGGCGCTGCTCGAGTGGAAGGTCGTCTTCTTCCGCGGCCAGTCCCTCGACCACGCGCAGCACATCGCCTTCGCTCGCCACTTCGGCGACCCGACCCCGGGGCACGTGGTGTTCGGAGGAGATGCGGTCCATCCGGAGATCTACCACGTCGCCAAGCACCGGGTCGCGAACAGTGTGGTGGGCGTGCCCCGCACGAGGACCTGGACGGGCTGGCACACCGACATCAGCGCCGCCGTCAACCCGCCCGCCGCGTCGATCCTCCGCGGGGTCACCGTGCCTCCCTTCGGCGGCGATACCCTGTGGACGAACCTCGCCGTCGCCTACCGGAACCTCTCTCCCCCGATGCAGCGCTTCGTCGAGGGGTTGCGCGGGCTCCACCGTTTCGAGGGCGGGCAGGTCGGGAAGATGAGCCGCGAGTACCTCGAACGGGTGCGCCGGTCGCGCTACGAGAGCGAGCACCCCCTGGTGCGCGTACACCCGGAGACGGGGGAGAAGGTGCTCTTCGTGAGCCCGGTCTTCCTCCAGTCGATCGTCGGGCTCGCTCCGCGCGAGAGCGAAGCGCTGCTGGAGCTCCTCTGGGAGCATGCGGTGCTTCCCGAGCTCACCGTGCGCTTCCGGTGGGAGCCGGGCAGCATCGCGTTCTGGGACAACCGCGCCACCGCACACCTCGCCCCCCGCGACATCTTCGACACCGACTTCGAGCGCCAGCTCTACCGCGTCACCCTGGCCGGCGATGTGCCGCGGGGAGTCGACGGGCGGGAATCGACGGCGATCGAAGGCCCTCCGATCGAAGCGCTCTGAGCCGAGCGCCGCGCACGGGTCGGGACGCTTCGCCGGGGCGGGTCTCTTCTCCGGCGTCGGGCTCCCCGCCCGCTTCTCGTCGTTGCCGGGGCAAGCGCATGCTTCGGCCGGCGTCGGGTGGGCGGCTCCCCGCTCGGGGCGGTCCACGGAGCGCCGTTCGAAGTGCGTGGCTCTGCTCTCGGGGCGGCGCGCGACCTCCCCGCTCGGGGCGGAGCGTCGCGCTTCGAGTTGTCGGATCGATGATTCTCGTACTGCACTCGAAGGGCATCGTGCGGTCGCCACCTTCCCGCCGATGTCCGCATAATGGAGGCGGCATCGGGGCCGGTGGAGCGGAGGAGAAGTGCGATGGGTCTCGACGAGAAGCTCGCCGCCGGGGAGGTGATCGTCCTCGACGGCGCGACCGGCACCGAGATCGCGCGGCTCGGAGGCGAGATGAACCCCGCCGCGTGGTGCGCGGTGGCGAACCGGGACCATCCCGACATCGTGCGCGGGGTGCACGAGTCCTACCTCGAAGCGGGCGCCGACGTGATCACCACCAACACCTTCGCCACCTGTCGGCACGTGCTCGAGGGGGCGGGGCTCGGCGACGAGACCGTGGCCATCAACCGGTGCGCGGTCGAGCTCGCGCGGGAGGCACGGGACCGGGTCGCGCCCGGGCGTGCGGTCGCGATCGCCGGCTCCATGTCGAACACGGTGGCGTGGCGGCCGGGGACCGTCGGGCCCGATCCCGCGTACTTTCCGTCGCCGGAAGAAGAGACGGCGAACTATCGCGAGATGGCCGACACCCTCGCCGAGGCGGGCTGCGACCTGCTGGTCATGGAGATGATGATGGACGTCGCGCGCGCCACCCGGGTCACCGAGGCGGCGCTCGCCACCGGGCTGCCGGTCTGGATCGGGATCAGCGCGAGCCAGGGCTCCGACGGCACGATGATCGGCTGGGACGTCGAGCGCGAGGAGAATGGCCGGCTTCCGGAAGGCTACTCGCCGCCCCCGCGGGAAGCGCTCGAGACGATCATCGACGCCCTCGTTGCGCTCGGCCCCCGCGCGGTCGGCATCATGCACAGCTCCGTCGAGTCCACCTCCCCGGGGCTTCGGATCCTCTACGAGCGCTGGGACGGTCCGGTGATGGCCTATCCGGAGGTGATGCGCTTCGATTCGGCGGGCCACCTCGCGCGCGTCCTCATCGAACCGGAAGAATTCGCCTCCCTCTGCCGGGGCTGGGTGGAGGGCGGCGCGCAGATCATCGGAGGCTGTTGCGGCACCACGGTCTCACACATTCGCGCCATGGTGGACGCTCTGCCCGAGCGCCCGGGGCCTCGGCCCCGCCCCTGAGCCGGCTGCCCTTCGCCCCGGCCCGGGTGCCGCGCCCGCGCGGGTCAGTCATCGCCGCCGTCCGGCACCACGAGGCCCGCCGCTCGGGGCACCCCTTCGAGCGACCACTCTCCGAGCGCCCACGACCACAGCTCCCGGGGCGGCGCCCCTTCGAGAGCCGGGGGCGGGGGGTGCGCGAGAAAGCGAAGCGCGCCGGCAACTACCCGCGACGCGGAGCGCAGGCGGACAGGCGGGGCGCGGGTCTGCTTGCCGAGCTTCTCTCCCCGGAGGCCCGTGGCCACCGGCACGTGCGCGTACTCGGGTCGCGCCCGCCCGAGCAGGTCCTGCAGATACACCTGGGACAGCGTCGGGAGGAGCAGGTCCGCGCCGCGCACCACGCGGGTGATCGACTGCTCGGCGTCGTCGATCGCGGTGGCGAAGTGATAAGCGTAGACGCCGTCCGCGCGGTAGACGATGAAGTCACCGAGCGCCCGCTCGATGTCCCGCTCGCAGGGCCCCTGTATCAGGTCCTGGAATCCGATCGATCCGGCCTGCGCGCGTACCCGGATCGATCGGGCTCGCCTCCCCGGCGGCACGCCTCGCCGGCAGGTGCCGGGGTAGACGCGCCCCCCCACCTCCCGCCGGGTGCACGCGCAAGGAAAGCACTGGTCTTTCGCGCCCAGCGCACCGAGCGCCGCGGCATAGCGCTCGGAGCGTGCGCTCTGATGGACGACCTCGCCGTCCCAGTGAAGCTCCAGGCGCTCGAGCTCGGTGAGGATCGCGGCGCCGGCGCCGGGAACCACCCGGGGGGCGTCGAGGTCGTCGATGCGGACCAGCCACTCGTCGCCCCGGGAACGGGCGTCGAGAAAGCTCGCCACCGCGGCGACGATCGAGCCGAAGTGCAGCTCCCCGGTCGGCGAAGGCGCGAAGCGGCCCCGGCCGCGCGAGCTCCGTCGCATCCCGTTCCCGTCCTGGCCGGCGGAGGCACGCATGGCCTCGAGTGTAGTGAGGATGCGCGCGCGGTGGCGCCTTTCCGGCCAGCAATTCTCATTTTGCTCGTCGGGTCCCGCGGCAGGACCGGCACGACCGT
>CAYFYD010000451.1:0-3547 GCA_964347195.1 uncultured Ectothiorhodospiraceae bacterium | reverse complement strand
GGGGGAGCGGTGACGACATGCCGATGACCCCCGAGCTCCGGCGCGGCATCGACCGGATCCGCGATTACCTCTTCGGCGGCGGCTACCCGAACCCGGCCCAGAACGCCGAGCAGTTCAGCTTCCTGATCTACTTCTACATGCACGAGGCGGCCGATGCGGTGCACGTGTTCGTGATGGCCTCGCCGGTGGGGTATTTTCTCTTGTCGAGCATGGCTTTCACCCGAAGTCCGGCGGCGGTGCGCGTGCTGCCGATGAGGTCGACAATGGTCTCGAAGGTCCGCAGCGGCTTGCCTCGCCCATTGCGCGTAATGTGGCAGAACAGGCGGTGCTCGATCTTGTTCCACTTGCTGGTGCCCGGCGGGAAATGGCTGACGTGGATGCGTACACCCGTCTCGTCAGCGAACTGCTGCAGTCGGTGCTTCCAGG
Source organism: uncultured Ectothiorhodospiraceae bacterium (assembly GCA_964347195.1). Taxonomy (GTDB): domain Bacteria; phylum Pseudomonadota; class Gammaproteobacteria; order HK1; family HK1; genus JAJEAD01. Next base: position 3,121 of record CAYFYD010000451.1, on the reverse strand, counting down.
CGCGAGAACGATACCCGTTGCTCCCCCCCGCATCGGCAGTGATGAACAGCTCCCGAGCCTCGGGATAGCGGCGCTTGCCCATCGCGTTCCACCACCGTCGCAGCGACGCCACGGCAAACGCGGGCGTGTCATGCTCGCGTCCGACGTTCACCCATGCTTCGTTGCGTGCCATGGCATAGATGCCGTAGGGAATCGCCTCGCCCGTGGAGTCTTTGGGGAAATCATGGACCAGTGATTGCTCGGGCCGGCCCTTCGGCTGCCGTTCCCGGCCGCCGTTTTGGAAGTCCCCGACCCACTCTTTCTTCTTCGTGTCCACAGAGACCACTGGCTGACGGCGTTGCAGAAAGTCTTCAGCCTTCGTATTGATGTGCTCGAACTGTGCGTTGCGCTCGGGGTGCGAGAGCCCTTCTCGACTCTTGCGTACCGACTGCAAACTGTAGCCGAGCTGATGAAGCAGGCGGCTCACCGTCGTCGAGCTCACCTTCCAGCCCGCCTTCGACAGCGCCGCGGTGAGCTTCGCCCGACTCTTGCACGTCCAGCGCAATGGCGAGCGCGGGTCGCCGCGAGTCAGTGGGTCAACCAACCTCTCCAGCGCCTGCTTGATGCCCGGTTGCGAGCGCTCGATGCCGGGCCGTCCCGCGCCCGGGCGGCGCACCCGGCCGCGCTCCACGCCACCCGATTCCAGCTCCCGGCGTCCCGCCCGAATGGTCACACGCGACAGCCCCGTCGCATCCGACACCAGCGCATCGCCTCCGTAGCCAATGGCACGCGATTCCGTCGCCGCCCATATCCGCCGACCGCGCTCGTCGAGCAACGCCTCGACCGCCGCGTACTTCTCAACTATCGTCGCTTCGAGCTCGAGATTGCGTCTCATCGGATGATTGGAACACAAATCCCCAAACATGGAAGCTTGATTCAGGCTGGATTCCTTACCGACCAACCCGGCCACGACGTGGCGCATGATGTCGAGGGTGTCGCGGGAGCGATCGTTGTGCGTTCCGGCGAATTCCTGGATGTGGCGGCTCAGATGCTTCGAGCTGATTTTGTGGAACGTCCCGGTATGGGCGCGCTCGAGCATCGCCCGGAAGGACTCGATGCCGTTGGTATGGGCTATGCCCGGACGTACTCGGAGACGGAGTGCTCGACCGCCTCGTGTGGGAGGACGAGGCTCAGCGCCGGCGCCGTCCCGGTCCCCGGCGCCGTGCGTCCGTGCGCTGCATCATCCAGATCCCGGCGAGCACCAGCGCGCCGCCCGAGAGCTGGGCCGGCGTCATCACTTCTCCGATGATGAGCCAGGCGAGCACGATGCTCACCACCGGCTGCACGTTGGCGATCATGCCCGCCTTCAGCGAGCCGATACGGGGCAGGGCGAGGTAGAAGAGCGGCAGGGAGAGGGTCTGCAACGCGACCACCGCGACCAGTCCCATCCAGCCGGTCCTGCCCTCGGGAAGCAGGGCTTCGCCGCTCACGAGCGAGATGGACACCAGCACCAGGAACGCCACCGTGCCCATGTGGAAGACCGCCACCACCCCGTCCACGTGCGGTACCCGCCGCGCGGTCCAGAAGGTGTTCCAGCCGACGCAGGCGCCGGAGACGAGGGCGAGAAGGATGCCGCGCGGATCGGCGGAGTCGAAGGAGACGCCGAGCATGAGCGCGAGGCCCCCGAAGGCGAGCGCGAGCGCGACCGACTTGGCGCGCCCGGGGGGCTCCCTCGCCACCGTCGCGTGCAACACGCCGATGATGGGCGGAAAGGTGAAGAAGAGGATGGCGGCGAGCCCGACCGAGATGTACTCGATGGCCCCGATGTGGCCGTAGAAGCCCATCGCGGTGAAGAGTCCGAGCCCCGCGCAGTGCAGCCAGTCGCCGCGCGGCAGCCGCATCGAACGCCGGGTGAGGTAACAGAACAGGAACAGGGCGGGCACGAAGAACACCGCGCGCGCGGTGCCGAGCGCGAGCCCGTTCGCACCCGCATCGTAGGCGAAGCGGGACAGGACCATCGCGAGCCCGAGGCCGAGGGAGCCAGCGAAGGAGAACGCGAGACCCAGTCGGTCGTTGGCGTCGGGCCGGCGGCGGTAGCGCGGGCGCGGCTCGTTGCGCATCGGGAGCCCGGTTTCGGAGGGCGCGGGCTTCAGATCGCGGCGAGCCGACTCTGAATGTGGGCGTCGCGCTCGCCCCCGGTGAGGGCGTCTCCGGACTCGTAGGCCGCCGCGATGCGCCGCGAGGTGTCGAGGATCAGGTCGTCGTCGTTCCGGCCATCGCGCGGCGGCATGTGCACCACGGTGTCGCCCGCGTAGGTGGGCACGGGGTGGCCGAGGGAGGCGGGCTGGACCGGCGGCCGGCCCCCGGCGAGCGCCCGGACCGCGCCTCGGAGCTTGCGCCTGAACATCGCCACCCCGCGGTCGGTGGTGCCGAGGTGTTCGTTCGCGTGCCGCGCGATCCTTCCCTGTCCTATGAACGCCTCGTAGTCGCAGGGTACGCGCTGGGTCTCTTCGTAGCTTCGCCCGCGCGGCTGCCCCTGCTCGATGCGCTCGAGCCCTTCCGGGGTGTTCAACTCGTGCGACTCCGCCCGCTCTCCGAAGTGCGCGAGGGAGACGATCTTCGAGTGCTCGTCGTCCGCCGGCACCACCCAGCGGGTGAACGAGCAGCGGCCGAAGTGCTTGATGCGGCTGCCGTCGGTGGCGAAGACGGCGCCGGCCTGGGTGAAGTTCGGGAGCAGGATGTCGTGGATGCGCAGCCAGACATTGTCCCCGACCCGCCGGGCGTTGGTGTAGTAGAAGCCGATCTCGCGTTCGTGGAAGTCGACGATGCCGAGCCTGGCCCAGGTATCGAAGAAGTGGCTGCCGCTCACCCGGGCGTGCAGGAAGACCCCGTGGAAGGGGTCCATCGCGTTCTCGACGATCTGGAGCCAGTTGCAGGGGTAGGGCAGCGAGTAGGCGACCGATTCCACCCCGGGGATGTCGAAGGTGTCGAAGACCGGGAAGGGCGGTCGTTCCGTGGGCGGTCCGAGGTACGCGAAGACGAGCCCGGCCCGCTCCGTCACCGGGTAGGCGCCGGCGCGGAAACGACGGCGGATCGGAGAGTCCTCGGGCTCGGCCGGGGTTTCCAGGATGGTGCCGTCCAC
>CAYFYD010000450.1:0-3551 GCA_964347195.1 uncultured Ectothiorhodospiraceae bacterium | reverse complement strand
CCGTCATTCCCGCGAAAGCGGGAATCCATTCCGTCATTCCCGCGCAAAGCCTGCCCCCGGCGAAGGCGGGGGGCGGGAAGGAGGTGGTGCGGATCGACCCGGCGCCCTTTGTCCGGGATCCCGCCCGGCCGTACACTGGCGCGCGGGTTCCGCCGCCCGCCCTCGGCGCCTTCAGGTGTCCGGCCCGTGGCGGCAATCACGCAGGAGGAATCGCTCGAATGAAGCTCATCAATCTGACCCGCCGCCGGTTCATGCAGAGTGCGGCGGCGCTCGGTCTCGTCGCCACCGCCACCCCGAAGGTCTCCCTCGGCGCCCACCACAAGGTGCTGCGCGCCCGCGCCGCCTCCGACATCCAGGACATCGATCCGGGCGATCCCGCCGCCGGCTCGGACCAGGACGTGATGATGGCGATCTTCAACAAGCTGGTCGCCTACGACCCGATGTCATCGAGCTGGGGGTGGGAGCTCGAGGCGGCCACCGCCATCGAGCAGCTCGACCCCACCCACATCCGGTTCACCCTGATGCCGGGCGTCGAATGGACCAATGGATTCGGCGAGATGACGAGCGAGGACGTCAAGTACTCCTTCGAGCGCATCGCGGATCCGGACTTCGGCTCCTGGGCGAGAGTGGACTGGGAACAGCTCCGGGAAGTGCAGATCGTCGACAAGTACACCGGCATCATCGCGCTCAACGAGCCCTTCGCACCGCTTTTCTTCAGCACTCTGCCCTACGGTTCGGGCACCATCATCTGCAAGGAGGCGGTGGAGGCGCTCCCCGACAAGAAGTTCACGACCAACCCGCCCGCCTCCTCCGGCCCCTACAGGATCAAGGAATGGGTGCCGAAGCAGAGACTGGTGCTCGAGCGTCACGATGGCTGGCCGGGCCCCCGACCCGACTTCGACGAGATCCGGATCCTGCCCATCGAGGACTCCAAGACGGGCGAGATCGCGTTCGAAGCGGGCGAGCTCGACATCACCCGGCTCGCGATCAGCTCGGTGCAGCAGTACCGCGACGCGCCGCCGGAGAGCTCCACCCTGGTGGAGCGGCCCTCGCTCTTCTACGAGTGGCTGGGAATGAACGTCGATCACCCGCCCTTCGACGACGCGCGCGTGCGCAAGGCCGTGCAGTACGCGGTCGATGTGGACAGCGTCATCGAGGCCGCATACTTCGGCGTGCCGAGGCGCGCCACCGGCATCATCGCTCCCGGGCTCGTGGGGCACCGGCCGGAGAACATGATCGAGCACCCCGACCTCGACGAGGCCCGGCGCCTGCTCGCCGAAGCGGGGCATCCGAACGGGTTCCAGTGCACCCTCGACGTGCACAACGTCACCGACCACGTGAGCGCGGTCCAGGTGATCCAGGCCAACCTTGCGCAGGTCGGAATCGAGGTGCAGATCAACCAGCACGACTCGGGCACCTTCTGGGTGCTCGGGATCGAGGCGGAAGGCGACGCCTGGAAGGACGTTCAGCTCATCTACAACCGCTACTCGATGGCCCCGGACCCCTTCTGGGCCACCGCCTGGTTCGTGCCCGAGCAGGTCGGGGAGTGGAACTGGGAACGCTGGAACAGCCCGGAGTACGGCGAGCTGCATCGCGCCGCGGTGCGGGAAGCCGACATCGAGAAGCGGGGCATGCTCTACCACCGGATGCAGGACATGATGGAGGACTCCGGCGCCTACATCTTCGTCACCCACGGGGTGAACGCCTTCATCCACCGCAACGACATCGTCCCCGCTCTGCGACCGGACGGCGGCAACTACCTGTTCCGCAAGTTCCGCATGGCCTGAGACGCGCGCTTCAGCAGCACTCCACGTGGCATGGGGACCTCCGGGAGGTCCCCCTCGTCGCCGAGGAGACTGACCCGCCCCGCGCCCCTGCGCTTCAGGCCCTCTCCACCCCGAACGCCGCGAGGTTGCGGGTCTCCGTGCTGAACTCCACCGCGACGAGCCAGATCGCTTCGCTCCGATGACGGTACTTGTCAGCGTAGCCCCTGGTCTTCAGTTGCGCCATGGCCGCGCCCGGAAGCGAGTGCTCGAGCACCTTGAACTCGAAGAGATACACGTTGTGGTTGAAGCGCAGCGCCATGTCGACCCGGCCGTGGCTGCTGCTGTCCTCCACCGTCACATCCAGGCCGAGCGCGGCGAACCACGAATAGAACACGCTGGCGTAGTAGCCCTCGTAGCTCGCGATGTCGTTCTTCGTGTGCCATTCGTACGGAATGCCGGCGAAGAGCGCCCGGAACAGCGTTTCCAGTCCGCCGAAGTCGTTTGATCCGAGCAGTTCATGGAGCCGAATGTCGCGTGACCCCTGTCGTGAAGGGTCCGGCCCCATCGCACGCAGCAAAGCCCGGTTCAGACTCTGCTTCACCTCACGGTTCGGATAGCCCAGCCGGTAGAGCGACGTCCCGCCCAGGTCCTTCTCCTCGGTGATCGTGAGGTAGCCGGTCTGGAAGAGCAGCGCTTCGGTGGCGATGTCGTCCACGTCGAATCTGGACAGCAGGTCATCGGCGGCGGTCATTTCTTCCAGCGCCAGCGAGCCGACTCGTCGCTCCAGCAGGGTGTCGACCAGGAACGACGGCGTGCCGGTCTCGAACCAGTGGGCCTTGAACCTGCCGCTGTCGAAGAGCAGGAGGATGTCGAAGGGGTTGTACAGCTTCTCTGCGCCCAGCCAACTGTAGCCGTTGTACCAGTCACGGATGGCCTGCCGATCGAGACCGGGCAGCTCGGGGGCGAACACGGCGTCGAGATCGGTATCCGTGTAACCGCACACCGCCGCGTAGCGGGGGTCCAGGGTAATGTCCTTGAGGTTGTTGAGGCCCGAGAAGAGGCTCACCTTCGAGAACTTGCTCACCCCGGTGAGGAACGTGAGCTCGATATGGGCCTCGCTGGACTTGATGACCGAATAGATCCCGTGCAGATAGCCACGGTTGGCGCGGGCGACCTCCGGCGTCCCGAGCGCGTCCAGGATCGGCTTGTCATGTTCGTCCACCAGCACCGCCACGCGCTGGCCGGCCTGTTCGTGCAGCGCCTCGATCACTTCGCCGAAACGCTCCGGCGCGGTGGCATGTCGGGATGCAATCCCTGAGCGGGTCTCCACCCGGTCCAACTGCGCCATCAGGCTCGCGTGCACGCCGGCCGGCTCACGAAAGTCGCCGCCCCCGAAGTCGAGACGCAGGACGGGATGCCGCAGGGACCAGTCCCACTGACGGTGGATGGCGAGCCTCTCGAAGAGCGCCTCGTTGCCCTCGAACAGCTCTTTGAGCGTATCCAGGAACAGGCTCTTGCCGAAGCGCCGGGGACGCGACAGGAAGTAGTGCTTGCCCTCATCCAGCAAGCGCCGTATGAACGGCGTCTTGTCCACGTAGTAGCACCCCTCCTCGCGAATGGTGCGAAAGGTCTGGATGCCGATGGGGAGCTTGCGCTTGCGCATGGGCACACGCGGCCTGCCGGGGCGTAGTGGGTGGACGGGCCGACTCTATCAAACGAAGGGGCGGCGCCCGCGCCCGCATCCGTGTTCGGTCAGGGTGCATGCACGTGGATTCCCGCTTCCGC
>CAYFYD010000449.1:0-3556 GCA_964347195.1 uncultured Ectothiorhodospiraceae bacterium | reverse complement strand
GAATCTGATGCGGAGCCGCTTCGGCCGCGCCTGGATGGCGGTGCGCGACATGGACATCGCCGCCGAGATCGTCGGCATCCCGCTGCTCCGCACCAAGCTGTTGGCCTTCGGCGTGAGCTCCTATCTCTGCGGCGTCGCGGGCGCGCTCTTCGTCTTCCTCTACCTGGGCAGCGCGGAGACCATCGCCTTCGACGTCAACGTGTCCTTCCTCGTGCTCTTCATGATCATCGTCGGCGGCCTCGGCTCGATCGCAGGCTCCATCATCGGTGCCGCCTTCATCACCATCCTGCCGATCTTCCTCACCAACCTGAACCCGATCCTCGGTATCGACCTGGCCGTCGACATCGCGAAGCATATCGAGGTGATCATCTTCGGCGGCCTCATCATCGCGATCCTGATTCTCGAGCCGCACGGCATGGCCCGCCTCATCGCCATCACGCGCGAGCGCCTGCGAATCTAGCTATTCGCCCCAGGGTCACGATCCGCGCGGCGGAATTCGCCGTCAGGAGCTCCGGTGGACGGTCGTTACGAAGGCGCCGGGCATGGACACTTCCAGCAGCTCGAGGTCGTCCGTGCAGCGCTCGTAGGCGCTGCGCAGGCCCGGCGGCAGCACGAAGGCGTCTCCGGCCCGAAGCGCGCTGGTCTCGCGCTCCGGCACGCGCAATGTCATTCCGCCTTCCAGAACGAACGTGAAGAGGATGTCCGCGTCGTGGCTGGTTTCCTCGGCGTCGGTGCCACCCCTGGTGCGTCGTGCGACCTGCGCGTTCGCCACGCCGCCGGTGGCGGCGGCAATTCCGGTGTTGCACGCCGAAAATCCCGGAAGGCGCCCCGGCCTCCAGACCGCGTCGCCCGCCCTGTGGCAGCAGAATCGCTGGCCGCCGAAGTCGCGATCCGGGCGCAGATGGCCGGTGGGGAGCTCCAGCGTGTGGTCGAGCGCGGTGAGGTGCTCCGCCGGCACCGCAATCTCGATCACCTCCAGGCCGGCGGAGGACTCGAGCACCCGGTGGCGAATCTGCGGGGGCTGAATGAGGCAGTCCCCGGCTTCGAGGCGGAAGGGCGGGCCCTGGTCCTCGTACACGAGGTCCACCCAGCCCCGGTAGCAGTAGATCAGCTGGAACGCCGCAATGTGGTAGTGCACGTCGTCGGGGACCGGACCCGCCTCCGGGATGCGGATATGCGAGGCGATGATCGCCCCGCCGAGGCGCCCCGGAATGAGGTCCCGGTATTGCATGCCGGCACGGCCCACCCCCCACGTACCGCCCTCCGCGCCCTGGCGCTGCACCACCAGCGCGTGGCGGGTAGGCGGGCAATGCAGGCGGGGATGGAGGTCCCGGAGCTCGATGCGCGTGCCGTTGGGGGCCAGGAGCTCCTGCGCGCCGTTTCCGAGTGCGTCCGGGTCCTCGCAGTGGAGCCGGATCGCGCCGGGGACCTCGGCGGCGCCGCGTTCGAGCCGGAGGCGCATCCCGTGGCCCGACAGCACCGCTTGCGCGGGGTCGTCGGCCGGAAAGATGGATTCGAGGCGGAAGCCGAGCCGTTCGCGGAAGAACGCCAGGTCTGCATGCAGGTCCCGGCTCGGGAGGAGCAGCTCGGCCCGCACCGTTCCGCCCGGAGCGGACTCCGGCCTCGACTCGTCGTTCAACGCAACTCCCCTCGCCGCGCGGCGTCCCGGCTGGTCCCGGCTATTGTAGACCCAAGGGGAAATCCGCGCGTCGTTCTTTCCGAACGCATTTCCTGGCGTGCACACTGAAGCAGGCAGGCTACCATTGGCCTCGTCATGAACGCCGCCCCGCAGCCCGAACCCGGCCTCTCGCCCGCGCCGATTCTCGCGCTCGAAGGCCTGACCCGCCACTTCGGCGGCCTGACCGCTGTAGACCGCTGCTCCTTCACCATCGAGGCAGGCCGCATCACCGGGATGATTGGACCGAACGGCGCGGGCAAGACCACCATCTTCAGCATGGTGGCGGGCGCGCTGCCGCCCAGCGCGGGCCGGATCCTCTTCGACGGCGAGGACATCACGGGCCTCCCGACCCACCGGCTCTTCCACCGGGGCATCGTGCGCACCTTCCAGATTCCGCACGAGTTCGGCCGCCTCACGGTGCTCGAGAACCTGATGGCGGTGCCCGCCGCCCAGCCCGGAGAGCGGCTGTGGCCGGTGTGGCTCGCGCCGGGAGCGGTCGCCCGGCGCGAACGCGAGGTGCGCGAGAGGGCGGAGGACGCGCTGCGCTTCCTCACCCTGTGGGATCTGCGCGACGAGCTTGCCGCGAACCTCTCTGGCGGCCAGAAGAAGCTCCTCGAGCTCGGGCGGGCGATGATGACCTCGCCCCGTCTCGTGCTCCTCGACGAGCCGGGCGCGGGGGTCAACCCGACCCTGCTCGTCCGCCTGCGGGAGATGATCCTCGAGCTCAACCGCGAGCGCGGCTACACCTTCGTCGTCATCGAGCACGACATGGACTTCATCGCCTCGCTCTGCGAGCGGGTCATCGTGCTCTCGCAGGGCGCGGTGCTCACCGACGGCCCCATGGAGCAGGTGCGCCGGGACCCGCGGGTGCTCGACGCCTACCTCGGCGGCGATGAGGACGAGGGCGGTGCCGGCCCCGAGACCGCAGCGGAAGGGAAGGTTCCGTGAGCGCCGCAGACGCCGGAGCACCGCATGAGGGCGCGGGAACGCCGGTCCTCGCGCTCGAGCGCGTGAGCGGCGGTTACGGCGGGGCCGAGATCATTCACGAGGTATCGGTCAGCGTCGGTCCGGGCGAGATCGTCGTGCTCGTCGGCCCCAACGGTGCGGGCAAGTCCACGGTGATGAACGCGGTGCTCGGCCGCCTCGAGCTCGCGGGCGGGCGAGTGAGCCTGCAAGGCCGGGACATCACCGGCACCGCGCCCGATCGGGTGGTGCGCCAGGGCGTCTGCTACGTCCCCCAGACCGCCAACGTGTTCCCCAACCTCACCGTGAACGAGAACCTGGAGATGGGGGCCTACATCCGCCGCGACGACTTCCGGCCACGCATGCAGGAGATGTACGAGCTGTTTCCGCCGCTCGCGGGCCGCAAGCGCACCCCCGCCGGATACCTCTCGGGCGGCCAGCGCCAGATGGTGGCGATCGCCAAGGCGCTGATGGTGGAGCCGGTCGTCCTGCTCCTCGACGAGCCGACGGCGGGGCTCTCGCCGCGCTTCCGCAGCGACATCTTCCGCGTGGTGCGGGAGATCAACGCGCGCGGTGTCCCCGTCCTCATGGTGGAGCAGAACGCGCGCCAGGCCCTCGGCATCGCCGACCGCGGCTACGTCCTGGTCGACGGACGCAACCGGCTGGACGGCAGCGGCCCTGCGCTTCTCGCGGACCCCGCCGTGGGCGCCATGTTCCTCGGCGGGAGCGGCGACGACACGGCCGCCGGCGAAGGCGCGTCGGCACGGGACGAGACCGCGCCGTGATCGAGTTCGTCAACTTCTACCTGATTCCGGGCCTGGTGCTCGGCAGCATCTACGCGCTCGGCGCGATCGGCGTGACGCTGACCTTCGGGATCCTGCGCTTTGCGAACTTCGCGCACGGGGAGACGATGAC
>CAYFYD010000448.1:0-3570 GCA_964347195.1 uncultured Ectothiorhodospiraceae bacterium | reverse complement strand
GGCGCTCGGCGCGTAGCGTTCCATGAAGCGCTCCCCGCCGGAGTTGGTCAGGTATCCGCCTTCCCCGCGCGCGCCCTCCGTGATCAGGCAGCCGGCGCCGTAGATGCCGGTGGGATGGAACTGCACGAACTCCATGTCCTGCAGCGGATAGCCCGCACCCAGGACCATGGCGTTCCCGTCTCCCGTGCAGGTGTGGGCGGAGGTGCAGGAGAAGTAGGTGCGGCCGTATCCCCCGGTCGCGAGCACCGTCATGTGGGCCCGGAAGCGGTGGAGAGTGCCGTCCTCCAGGTTCCAGGCGATCACACCGCGGCAGGCTCCCTCGTCGTCGAAGATGAGGTCGATGGCGAAGTACTCGACGAAGAACTCGGCGTCGTGCCTGAGGCTGTGCTGGTAGAGGGTGTGGAGGATGGCGTGGCCGGTGCGGTCGGCCGCGGCGCAGGTTCGCTGCGCGATCCCCTCTCCGAAGCGGGTGGTCATGCCGCCGAAGGGACGCTGGTAGATCTTCCCGTCCTCGGTGCGGGAGAAGGGCACCCCGTAGTGCTCGAGCTCCACCACCGCCGGGACCGCCTCGCGGCACATGTACTCGATGGCATCCTGGTCCCCCAGCCAGTCGGAGCCCTTGACCGTGTCGTACATGTGCCAGGTCCAGTGGTCCTCGCCCATGTTGCCGAGCGCGGCGCTCATGCCGCCCTGTGCGGCCACGGTGTGGCTCCGGGTAGGAAAGAGCTTGGAGATGCAGGCGGTGTCCAGGCCCTCCGCCGCCAGCCCGAAGGTCGCCCGCAACCCGGCGCCGCCGGCGCCCACCACCACCGCATCGTAGCGGTGATCGACCAGGTCGTAGGCCGCCATCAGCTTCCCAGGGCGATGCGCAGCAGGGCGAACAGGGCGGCGGCCGCGAGCAGGAAGGTCAGCAGCTTGAGGAGCACGAGACTCGAGACCTTCAGCCACCGGGCATGCACGTAGTCCTCGATCACGACCTGGATTCCCAACTGGGTGTGAAAGAAGAGGCTGACGGCGAAGACGCCGAGCAGCAGGGCCGCGGTCGGTTGCCGGACCCACTCGATGACGGCTTCGTGGCGCGCGTTTCCGATCACGACCATCGAGAAGACGAACCAGGCGCAGAGCGGGACCAGGGCCAGTGCGCTGAGGCGCTGCGCCCGGAAATGCGAGGTGCCGTGCCTCGCGGGGCCGAGCCCCCGGGCGCGGGCGAGCGGGGTGCGGAGGCTCACGGAGCGCCTCCCATCGTCCTGGCCGCCATCCAGGTGCCGGCGGTCAACGCGATCGAGACCGCGACCACCGCCTTCCCGCTCCGGTACACGGTGTCGATCTCGAGGCCCATGCCGGCATCCCAGAACAGGTGCCGTATCCCGTTGCACAGGTGATAGAACAGGCAGAAGGCGAACCCGAGCAGCACCGCCTCCCCGTACCAGGCGGACATGAGACCGCGGATGCGGTCGAAGGAGTCGGCGCCGGCGGCGAGCGCATTCAGCCAGTACACGAGGAACAGCGCACCGGCCGCGAGCACGATCCCGGTGACGCGATGGGCAAGCGACAATACGGAGGTGAGCTGCGGGCGGTAGATCTGCAGGTGGGGAGAGAGAGGCCGCTTCGTGTCACTCATGCCACGATGCTCCATTCAACTCCAGCATCAGGTCCGCGTGCTCGAGCATCTCATCGACGACATGGTGACCCAACGCGACGAGGAAGAGCTGCGCACCCTCGCGTCGAGCGAACTTCATCGCCGGCACAAAATCACTATCGCCGGTCACCAGGACGATCACCTCGACCTGTTTCTTCAGGGTCGGCGATGCGATGTCGAGACCGACACGCATGTCGACACCTTATCTGGTGAACGTTCGGTACGAGGTCCTCCGATGTGACCGTCATCCCTCGCCGCTCGGCCGGCAACTGATGCGCATTCAACGTCCATCCTCGAAAGCGAAGATCTCCCATTCGCAACGCAACGAAGGGCACACTCCGCAGCTCCCTGTGCAAGCGTTGGTTGTTCAGGGCAAGTCGTGTGTCAGCGAACGATACGGACCCGCCGGAGAGTGGCTTGCGCTCAGTGGATCGAAGTGGCGGCGCGTCGTAGAAGTAGACACGGTGAAGATGGATGCCCTGGAGTGCCCGGTGATCGCCGAGCCGGGCAACGAAGTCCCGGTCGGAGCTGGCGGTGAGTGGCTGCTCTCGGGATCCGAGCTTTCGTTTCAGGAAGCCAGCATCGATCAGGACAGCGTATCTGCGCACGTGTAGAGGCCGGAAAAGCAAAGTTGCCGCAACCGTACGCGGAGCCGAAGCCCGCTTGGATTGTAGCGTACGGCGCGGCGCGTTTTTATACAGAATCAGCTTAACGGCTACCGCGATGGCGAGCAAGACCGACAGGTCTTCGGGAGCTCATCGGGATGACCACCCGCAAGCGGGGGTCGAGCCACACGATGCGACCTCGAACGGGGTCGGATGCCGGCACCGGGAGCCGCGGCTTCCGGCGGGTGCGATTCTCCTCGAGAGCGGCGGGGCGTGGCACCGCATCGCCGTCTCCCACGGGGACACCAGCCGTACCGGAGAGCGATCCCCCGCCAGAGTGGCCCCCTGCGGGCGCAGGGTCGACCGGGCCGGCAGCGGAGATGAGCTAACGGCGCGCGCCGCCCCCGCGGGCGCGGGATCGACGGAAGGGAGACGCGACTCGTGCCCGGCGCCTTCCCGCCGCCCCCCGCGGGCGCGGGATCGACGGTCTCGCCGGCGCCGGGCGCAGCATCGCGGGGAGCATCGCCTCCATGCGGGCGGGGCGGGGAGCCCACTTCGGGGATTGCGGGGAATCCCGGCCGGCGCTACCAAAGGGACGTCGCCCCGCGGGCGAGTCCCCTGGCCCGGCGCGGTGTCGTGGCCGGCGAGGGAGAGCGGCGTCGCCCGGTGGGCGAGTCCCCCGGTCCCGCGCCGTGCTCGCAACCCGGGGCGCTCTCACTCGAGCATGCAGTCCAGGAGGCCGGAATGCCGATCTCATCCTGCCGCGCGCTGCGCGTCGCCCTTCGTCCGTCCCCGGTGGTGGGGCTGGCGCTCGTCGTGGTGCACGTGGGGGCCGCCCTCGGGGCGCTGGCCCTGCCGCTCCCGCCCTGGAGCGCATGGCTCGTGGCCGGGGCGCTGATCCCGAGCGCCTGGCGCAGCCTCGGGCGCCATGCCTTGCGGCGCGGACCGAGAGCGATCGTCGGCATCGCGCACTCGGACTCCGGGGGATGGCGGCTCAGGACCGCGCAGGGAGAGCGCATCGAGGGCGGTGTCCTCTCGAGCGCCTTCGTTCATCCCCGGCTGATCGTCGTGTCGTTCTCCACCCCCCGCGGCCGCTTCGGGGTGCTGCTGCCGGAGGGAGCGGTCGACGCGGACGAGTCGAGAAGACTGCGCATCGCGCTGCGGCGGCTCGCTGCGCGTGCGGGGGAGGGCCGGGACGGGGCCGCCTCCCGGGCTGCCTGCGCATCTCGCGGCCGAACCCCGCGCTCGTCCCTGCGCGATGTCCTCCTTCGCATCAGGGCTCTTCAAAAGTCGGCTTGACGGCTTCAGACTCCGAGCTTCGGGATT
>CAYFYD010000447.1:0-3571 GCA_964347195.1 uncultured Ectothiorhodospiraceae bacterium | reverse complement strand
AATCCCGAAGCTCGGAGTCTGAAGCCGTCAAGCCGACTTTTGAAGAGCCCTGCCGTCCCCGATCCCGATCGGGGAGCGGGAATCCCTTCCGGTCAACGCACTCCGAACTCCGGCTTTGAAGAGCCCTGGACAGCGGGACGCGGGCGTGGCCGGCGCCCGGTCCCGCCGAGCGCAAGCGTCCGCCCGGCAATGCGGGTTAGTATCTCCGGAGCATGAAGCGAGCGGACTCGAATGCGGGTGTTCCGGACCGAGGGCGCCTCGTCGCCGACATCAAGCGTTGGGGGCGGGAGCTCGGCTTTGCCCGCGTCGGGATCACCGGCACCCGCCTCGAGGAGGACGAAGCCCGTCTCCTCGCCTGGCTCGACGACGGCCGCCACGGGGAGATGGACTACATGCGCCGTCACGGCGTGAGGCGAAGCCGGCCCGGTGCGCTGCGCCCGGGGACGCTGTCCGTGATCTCGGCCCGCATGGACTACTGGCCGGAAGCCTCGGTCGCGCCCGAGGCGGTGCTCGGCGACGACACCCTCGCCTACGTCTCCCGCTACGCGCTCGGCCGCGACTATCACAAGGTGCTCAGGGGGAGGCTGCGGGCGCTCGCACGCCGCGTCCGGGCGACGGTGGGCGAGTTCGGGTTCCGCGTCTTCGTCGACAGCGCTCCGGTGCTGGAGAAGGCCCTGGCCCGCAATGCGGGACTCGGCTGGATCGGCAAGCACACCAACCTGCTCTGCCGGGAGTCGGGCTCGTGGTTCTTTCTGGGAGAGGTCTACACCGACCTCGCGCTGCCCGCGGACACCCCCGCGAGCGCACACTGCGGAACCTGCCGTGCCTGCATCGACGCCTGCCCGAGCGGCGCGATCACCGGCCCCTACCTGCTCGACGCGAGGCGGTGCATCTCGTATCTGACGATAGAGCTGCGGGGCAGCATCCCGGTGGAGCTCCGGCCCGCGATCGGAAACCGCATCTTCGGCTGCGACGACTGCCAGCTCGTCTGCCCGTGGAACCGCTTCGCGACGCCGAGCCGGGAGCGGGACTTCGGGGTGCGCCACGGCCTCGACGAGGCCGCTCTGTGCGACCTGTTTCGCTGGGACGAGACGGAGTTCGATCGCAGGACGCGCGGCAGCGCGTTGCGGCGCACGGGATACATCGGCTGGCTGCGCAACATCGCGGTCGCGCTCGGCAACGCACGCACCACCGAGTCGGTGTGCGCGGCGCTCGAATCCCGGCGCGACCATCGCTCACCCCTGGTGCGCGAACACGTGCACTGGGCGCTGGAACGACACCGCGCGCGCCGGAGCGGCGGCGCGACCGAGCCTCGGGAGAGGAGATGACGATGAGAGACCTGGAGAATGTGATCGCCGAGGCCTTCGAGCGGCGCGGCGAGATCGGTCCCGACCGGGTGGACGCGGACCTGAGGCGGGCGGTCGAAGAGACCATGACCCGACTCGATCGGGGGGAGATCCGGGTCGCGGAGCCTTCGGAGTCCGGTTGGCAGGTACAAGAGTGGATCAAGAAGGCGGTGCTGCTCTATCTCATCATCACCGAGACCCGGGTCATCGAAGGAGGTTTCGCGAAGTACTTCGACAAGGTGCCGACCAAGTTCGCCGGCGACGACCCCGCGGCTCTGGCCCGGCGCGGGGTTCGGGTCGTGCCCCCCGCGATCGTGCGGTGGGGAGCCTACGTCGCACCGGGAGTGGTGCTCATGCCGAGCTACATCAATCTCGGCGCTTTCGTCGACCGTGGAAGCATGGTCGACACTTGGGCGACGGTCGGCTCCTGCGCCCAGATCGGGAAGAACGTGCACCTGTCGGGCGGAGTGGGGATCGGCGGCGTGCTCGAGCCCCTTCAGGCGAAGCCCACCGTCATCGAGGACCACTGCTTCATCGGCGCCCGCTCGGAGATCGTGGAAGGCGTGGTGGTCGAAGCCGGCGCCGTGATCTCGATGGGGGTCTACATCGGACAGAGCACGCGGATCTACAACCGGGAGACGGGCGAGATCACCTCCGGACGGGTGCCGGCCGGTGCGGTGGTGGTACCCGGCAACCTGCCTTCGGAGGACGGGCGCTACAGCCTGTACTGCGCAGTGATCGTCAAGCAGGTGGACGAGAAGACCCGGGCCAAGGTGGGTATCAACGAGCTGCTCCGGGGCGCCTGAGGGCGCGTCGTCAGCCGGGTTCCCGTCCTACCGCCCTGCGGCCCCCCCGCCAGCCGGGCTTCATGCGATGGCGCGGCGGGCCCGGCGTCTCAGTTGGCCATCTCCTTCAGCCCCTTCAGAGGCTGGATCTTGACCACCGTCCGCGCCGGTTTGGCCTTGAACATCATCTCTTCGCCGGTGAACGGATTCTTGCCCTTCCGCGCCCTGGTCGCCGGCTTCCTCACCGTCTTGATCTTCAACAGGCCCGGCAATGTGAACTGGCCGGCCCCGCCACGCTTCCTGAGATGCCGTCCGACGAGGCGGCTCAGCTCGTCCATGACCGCCCCGACTTCCCTCCTCGTCAGCCCGGTCTCATCCGCAAGCGCAGACAGAAGCTTGGCCTTCGTGAGTGGCTCGCTGATCGCGCCTGCTCTGGCTTTCGGCATCGCTGATGGCCTCCCTGAAATACTGGTGGTGGTTTGTCGAGCGGAGCGAGAACGCATCCCCCACCACCGGCCCCCGAAGCGGGGTGATCATAGTCAGATGCATTGGGGAATGCCAATGCACGCGGAGGGCTATCCGCCGGAGCCGCCGGTGCCGTTCGTTGCGCTTCGTCGAAACGTTGCATCGAGGCGCTTGGCGCGTAGAATTCCCTTTATCCCCGGTCGCCCGCGGGCGAACCGGGGATAAAGGCAATGACAGGGACGAGTAGCCGGTCGACTGCGGCGGCGAGCGATCGGGGGACGGTGCGAGCCCCGAGCCGGCGGGCCGGCGAAAATCACCCTCGAGCCGCTGACCGAAAGGGCGTCACGCCCGAGTAGGCTCAGCCGGCTGGCCCCCGTCAGCGGGCCGGAGTGACCGCGCCTTTCCCGAGCGGGAGTCACTCGCTGAGGCCGCCGGTACGAGCCGGCGGCGAAACCGGGTGGTACCGCGAATCCGGGGCGGCCGACGATGTGCGCGCTCCCCGACTCGCCCCGGACGCTTCCGGCGAAGCGGCCCCCCCGGTCCCGGGTCGCTTCGCTCGACGGCTCGGGGCCGCAGACGAGGTCGCACATGGATTTCGACGAGGTGGGCGGGCGTTACGACGGTCCGCGCCTGGAACGGGAAGTGCTCGCCTTCTGGCGCGAGGAGAACATCTTCGAGCGCAGCCAGGGCGAGTCGGAGCAGCGGCCGCTCTTCGTATGGAACGACGGCCCCCCGACCGCCAACGGACGCCCCGGCATTCACCACGTGCTCGCGCGCACCTTCAAGGACATCTTCCCCCGTTACAAGCACATGCGGGGCTACCACTGTCCCCGCAAGGCGGGGTGGGACACCCACGGCCTGCCGGTGGAGCACGAGATCGAGAAAGAGCTCGGGATCTTCGAGAAGCAGCGGATCGAGCGGGAGGTCGGTATCGCCGAGTTCAACCGCCGCTGCCGCGAATCGGTGATGCGCTAT
>CAYFYD010000446.1:0-3590 GCA_964347195.1 uncultured Ectothiorhodospiraceae bacterium | reverse complement strand
TCTACGTGCTGGTGATCGCCGATGGGCGACGTGACATGCGGTCTTTGCTGGAACGGCGCTTGCTACAGGCATAGGGCGAGGAACACGCAGTCGTCGATCACGACAGGCGTCGATGGCGGTGACCCTCGTGAATCATCGCCATCAGTTCCGCCAGCGGCGTTCGCTCGAGATGCCGGTGGCGTTCGATGATGCGCCCGGTCGCCGGCCACGGGAGTTCGCGCGAACCGGGCGGCCGCGTGAAGCGCCATGCGAAGCTCAGGACGCAACCCGGACCACGACCTTGCCCGTCGCGCGGCGCTCCGCGAGCTCCGCCAGGGCCTCCACCCCCCGTTCCAGTGGGTACACGGCGGAGACGTGCGGGCGCAGGCGGTCCGCGTCGTACCAGTCGAGGAGGGTGCGCCACGCTCCGGTCAGCACATCAGGGTCGCGCCGCAGGTACGCTCCCCAATAAAGGCCCACCACCGCGCAGTTCTTCACCAGCATCAGGTTCGCGGGCGCCTTGGGAATGGTGCCGCTCGCGAACCCGACCACGAGGAGGCGGCCTTCCCAGGCGATGCAGCGCAGCGACTCCTCGAACACCGCGCCTCCGACCGGGTCGAAGATCACGTCCGCACCGCGCCCGCCGGTGAGCATCTTGACCGGCTCGCGGAACCCGCCCTCGCGGTAGTTGATGACGTGGTCCGCGCCGTGGCGGGCGGCGACCCCGAGCTTCGCCTCGCTGCCCGCGGTCGCGATCACCGTCGTGCCCATCAGCTTGCCGATCTCGACCGCGGCGAGCCCGACCCCGCCCGACGCGCCGTGCACCAGCAGCACCTCGCCGGGGCGGAGTCCGGCCCGGTGCGCGAGCCCGACCCGGGCGGTGCCGTAGGCGACGGGGAGAGCGGCGGCGCTCTCGAAATCCATCCCGCCGGCGATGTGCATGGTGCCGGCGGCGGGTGCGAGCACCTCCTCCGCCAGTCCGCCGTGCCCACACAACGCCGCCACCCGGTCTCCCCGGCGAAAGGCGGTGACCCCTTCGCCGAGCGCTTCCACGACCCCGGAGACCTCCATGCCGGGGCTGAAGGGCAGGGGCGGGCGTTCCTGGTAGAGGCCCTGGACGACGAGCATGTCCGCGAAGTTGATGCCGCACGCGCGCACCGCGATCTTCAGCTCTCCGGGACCGGGCCGCGGCGACTCCCGCTCCCCCACCTCGAGGGCGTCCACGGGTCCGAGCTCCCTGCACAGCAGCGCCTTCATCGATCGCTTCTCCCACCTGCCCGCCGCCGCGCAGCGACGCGGGCATTCTTCCACAACTCGGGATTCGGGGTTCGTTGATCGAAATGGATCCCCGCTGACCAAGGGAATGACGGCAGTCGGGACCGCCACCTTCCGCGCCTTCGTGATGGATTCCCGCTCCCCGATCGAGGTTGGGGGCATGCTTCGCGGGAATGACGGCTATGGAGGGGTTGGCGGCTTTCGTGGGAGTGACGCGTCTTGCGCAGACGATGTCATTCCCGCGCCCCCTCTCGTCATTCCCGCGAAAGCGGGAATCCATCGCCTGATTCCAGCGACTCGAATCCCGGAACTCGAGTTTGAAGCGCCCTGGCGGGGCCGACCAAGGTCATCTTGTCGTCTTTCATAATCGATTGATTTCAAATACAAAACGAGCTTGTTCAGACTGCCGCTGGCGGGACCGATCATCCCGCTTTACCACCTCGGGCCGCTGCGATGGTGGTCGGTCGCGGTAGTGGACCTGCCAGAGCGCATTCCGGGCCGGCATGGATCTGTAAAGATGAATCACGGGAATCCGACCGGTCCCCCGCTGGCAGGCAAGGCGAATCAGTGTGTCTCCGACTTCGGGATGGCCTTGGCGGGGCCGACAGCCAGCCGGACCCGGCGGCACGGAACTCGATAGACTACGCCGCTCCGACACTACATCGGAGAGAGAGCCATGGCCCACTCCCCTTCGCTCGAAGTCCCCACCGGGACTCCTGTCGATGCCGGGGAGCGCGCGCCAGCGGAAAGGCATGGGCCGGACTTCCCCGGTTGCGAGTCCTTCCACCTGACGGCGAGCCAGGTCGAGCGCTACGAAGGCCGGCTGGAGTTCTGGGACGCCCGCACCGAGACCGCGTGGAAGGTCAGCGAACCCACCTCCATCCACCACGAACAGCCGTCCCGGCGGCTGGTGCAGCTTTCCGAACGGATAGCGGCGCTCCGCGGGTCTCGAATCACCTGTCTCGGCTCGTCGGACCTCGTGCGCCGGGACGTGGCGGGCCGCAAACGCTGGCTGATGCAGGCCGACGAGGTGCTCTATCTGCACCCGGACCGTATCCGGCTACGCCGTTCGTTCATCGATGTGGATGCGGACCCCTTGCCGGACGTGGTGCTCGAAGTGGACCACTCGACCGATGTGCGCCGGCGCAAGCTCGGCATCTACATGGAGTGCGGATTTCCGGAGGTCTGGGTCCTGGTTCCGTGGGAGTCGTCGGCGCGGAACCCCGGACTGTCGATCCACCTGCGCGAACGCGAAGGGTATCGCGAGTCCCCGGAGAGCCGCGCGATTTCGGGTTGGAAGGCGACCGAGATACATCACGCCCTCACCGAGGACCCGTTGTCTCTCGCCGGGTCGGAAGCGCTGGCGCGCGCGGCGCTGGCCATGGGCGCGCGCGAAGGCACGACACCGCAGGACGATCCCTTCACCTGCCGCGTGAGCACCGCGGAACGGGCAGCGAACGTCCTCGCGGTGCTCCGGGCGCGGAGCATCGAGGCAAAAGGAAGCCTCGAGGACTATCGGCACCTCATCGGCGGACTGTCGGCCGACGCGCTGATGACGGCAGCGATGGCGTGCGTCGACGAAGACGACTTCCGCCGGAGGGTGAGAACGAGGGACGGCTGACCACTGAAACGGGGCAGACCCTCCGAATCATCGGGCCGGAGGGCGCCCGCCGCGTGCGTCACTCCGCCGCGAGGTCGAGGCCGGTGCGCTCCCAGGGGCGGTCTCCGAAGTCGTAGGTGGGTAGGTACCCGCGGCCGCGGCGGATGGATTCGCGCCTCGCTTCGGTGGCGGCAACGTCGATCTCCCGCGCCTCGCTCGCGAGCACCACGCCGTAGTCCCGCTCCGCCGCCTCCGCGCTCATGAGCCGGCGCAGCACGTCGGCGCGCACCCGCTCGGGCTCGCGCTCCAGCGGGTCTCCCCATCCCCCGCCCCCCGCGGTGCGGAACACGATGCGGTCGCCGGTGACGACACGCACGTTGTCGACCTTCGACCCGAGACGTTCGCGCGAGCCGTCCGCCCGGACCAGCCACTTCTCGGACACGCCGCCCGGCCTGCCGCCGAGGATGCCCCAGGGCTGCGAGAGGTGGCGGTCGTCGTGGATCGAGATCTCCCCCGCTTCCAGCAGTCGATAGACCTTCTCCACCCCGTTGCCGCCCCGGTGCCGCCCCGCTCCGCCGGTGTCCGGCCGGCTCGCATAGCTCTCGATGCGCAGGGGGTAGTAGCTCTCGAGGTACTCGGAGGGAATGTTCTCGAAGAGCGGCCACCACGAGTGCCCGTCCATCCCGTCACCGATCGGCCGGCCGGCAATTCCCCCGTAGAGGATCTCCATGAGCTG
>CAYFYD010000445.1:0-3598 GCA_964347195.1 uncultured Ectothiorhodospiraceae bacterium | reverse complement strand
AGGCGCTCCCGGTAGAAGGTCTGCGAGTAGGCCCAGCCCGCGTACACGCGCGCGAAAGCCCTGAGTCCTGTTTCCGGCGGGCGGCGGTAGTCGCCGCCGGCGAATGCGCAGTCCGCCTCGAGTGCCGCCTTGACGCCCTCCAGAAAGACGACATTGTGGGGCGAGGTCTTCGCGGATGCACAGAAGGGGAGGATGGCGTCCACCATGTCCGGATACTGGGCGCCCCACTGAAAGGACTGGCATCCGGCCATCGACCATCCGAGCACGAGCGCCACCCGATCGACGCCGAGCCGCTCGGTGAGCAGACGCTGCTGGCAGCGCACGTTGTCGTGGAGGGTCACGCGGGGAAAGCGCGGGCCGTCGCAGGGTGCGGGCGTGTTGCTCGGCGAGGAGGAAACGCCGTTGCCGAACATGTTGACGGAGACGATGAAGCAGCGGTTCGGGTCGAGCGCCGGCACCTTCTCGATGTAGCCTTCGTTTCTCGCGTGGCTGCCGGTGTAGAAGGTCGGCATCACCACCACCCGGTCCCGGTTCCCGGCGAGGCTCCCGTAGGTCTGGTAGGCGAGCCGCGCGTCGGGGAGCGTCTCGCCCGAGAGCAGCTCGAGGTCACCGAGCTCGAAGATCTCGCAATCGTCCGCCATGGGCTTCCCTCGCGTTCAGAGCACGTTCCGGCCGCCGTCGTCGAGCTTCTCCGGTCTGCGCCAGTAGCTGAACTGCGGCGTCCAGTCGTCCACGCCGAGACCGGCCATCGCGAGGAGGTTCCAGGCGGAGCAGAACATGTCGCCCGGTCCGAACACGACCGCGTTCTTGCGCAGGATCCTGCCGTCCCGCTTCTCGTAGAGGACGGCTCCCGGCATGTTGTCGTGGCCGGTGCCCACGGACTGCTCGCGGAGGTAGTCGCCGCCGCGGTGGGAGGCGAGCCGGAAGCGCCAGCCCCGGGAGTTGGCGAAGCGGCGCTGCGTCTCGGGGTCGTCCCGGGAGAGGAGCGCGACCGCCATCGCCGATTCCAGATGGGGCAGGAAGCCGTTGATGCCGTCCGCCCACAGCGTGCAGTAGCGGCATCCCTGTCCCATGTTGTGGATGACGAGGAGGCGCTCGGCACCCGCGAAGAGACTGCTCAGACGCACCTCGCCGGCGAGGGTCAGGAGCGGGTAGTCCGGAACCTCCCGGCCGGCGGCTCGGCGTCGCGCGGCGTTGAGCTTCGCCGTGAGCTCGGCGATCTGCTCTTCGAGCGTTTCGATCTCGGAGTCGGGGCTTTCGGAGGATGTTTCGTTCCGGGCCATGGGGTCGTTCTCCCTGGTCGTCGTTGCCGGAGCATCCCGCCGGTCGCTCTCGCCGCGAGACGTGGAGCCTCGCGGTGCGCTCGTGCCGGCGCGCGGGTCTCGCCGGTGCCCGCATTGTAGCCGCCGGCGGCCGGGAAGCATGCGCGTCCTTCTCGCTTCTTTCCTGCCACCGACGTGCTCCGCGACGCGGCCATCAACTCCCGCCGGGAAGCATGCCTGTCCTTCTCGCTTCTCTCCTCGCTCTCCAAGGCTCTTCGGAAGTCGAGCTTCGGGGTTCGAAACACTGAAATCAGGCGATGGATTCCCGCTCCCGATCGGGGTCGGGGACGAGCTTCGCGGGATGACGAGGAGCCACGTCCTGCACATTGCTCGTCATTCCCGCACCCCCTCCCGTCATTCCCGCGAAAAGCCTGCCCCCGGCGAAAGCGGGGGCGGGAATCCACTCCGGTCAACGAATCCCGAAACTCGGGGTCCGAAGCCGTCATGCCGCCTTCCAAGGAGCCCTGCCTCGCTCTCCCTGCGGGCTCCTTCGTCCGGAGTGCGGCGGGTTGGCGCGCATCTCTCACCGACCTCCGGCTGCGGACGCCGATCCCCTCGTCAAGAAGCTCAGGTCGGGCAACGCGCGCTAGAATGCGCCGCGTCCTCGCGTTGCGCCCCTTGGTACGCGGTCCCTGCCCTGATGACCCCGCCCTCCGATCTCGACCGGAAGTACCCCACCATCGCCGATCTGGAAGCGGCGGTGCGCGCCCGTATACCCCGATTCGCCTACGAATACATGACGCGGGGACACGGGCTGAACGAGTGCCGCGACCGCAACCGCGAGGCGCTGAAGCGTGTCGATCTCACCCCGGAGTACCTGATCGAGACGGTGGTCCCCGACATCGGGACGCCGCTCTTCGGCCGTACCTGGCGCGCCCCCTTCGGGGTGGCGCCGGTCGGGCTCTCCGGTCTCATCTGGCCGCGGGGGCCGGAGATCGCGGCCCGGGCCGCGACCCGGGCCGGACTGCCCTTCGTGCTCAGCACTTTCGCCACCACGAGCCTGGAACGGATCGCGGAGCTGACCGAGGGCAACGCCTGGTTCCAGCTCTACGCTCCCAATGTGTCCGAGATGCGCCGCGACCTCGTCGACCGCGCGAAGTCCGCGGGCTACGAGGTGCTGCTGGTCACGGTGGACGTGCCCGGGCGCACCCGCCAGGCGCCCGACATGCGCAACGGGCTCTCGGTCCCCCCGCGCTTCAACCTGCGCACGGTCATCGACATGCTCGCGCGCCCGGCGTGGGCATCCGCGATGCTGAGATCGGGAATGCCGACCTTCGAGAACCTCACGCCCTACCTGCCGGCCGGGTCGAGCTTCGAGGAAGGGATGCAGTTCTTCAGCGACATATCGCAGGGGCACATATCGATGGAGATCCTGCGCGAGATCCGGGACCGGTGGCCGGGCAGGATGCTGGTCAAGGGCGTCCTCGCGCCGGCGGACGCGCGGCGCTGTGTCGAGCTCGGAGTCGAAGGCGTCGTGGTCTCCAATCACGGGGGGAGGCAGCTCGACGCCGCGCTCTCCGCCGCGGAAGCCATCCCCGCGGTGCGCGCCGAGCTCGCTCCCGACATGGTGCTGATCGCGGACGGCGGCGTGCGCTGCGGGCTGGATGTCTCGCGGATGCTGGCCCTCGGTGCGGACTTCGTGCTCTGCGCGCGCGCCATCTACTTCGGGGTCGGGGCGCTCGGGGCGCGCGGCGGGGACCACGCCATTCACATTCTCCGCGAGGAGCTCGAGGAGGCGCTGCGACAGATCGGCGTCGCGACCCCGGCGGAGCTTCCCGGACGCCTGGGCTCCCGCCCCCTCGCGCCCTGATGCGTCGTGGGCGGGGCCGGGCCCCACCCGGCGCGCTCGTCTTCCTCCTCCGTCTGCGCGCGCGGCCGGCAAGCGAAGCGGGGACGGCGTAGCGCCCAACCAGACAACGGTGCTCATGTCGAAGTGGCTCGAGGGAGTACGCTCGCTCAGCACTTGGTGGTCGGCGTCCGCAACGGGAGGTCGGTGGGGAAATGCGGACTCAGCAGGCCGGGAACCCCCCGTGCATCGAGGCGCGATCCACGGAGGCGGCCTCCGATCTCCGCAGAGCTTCCAGGACGGGGACGATCCGCCGGGGCGTTCCCGCGAAGGATCACACCGGGCGCTCGCCCGCGTGGGAGGAGGTCACTGCAAAGTGGAGGAGCGGTCACGGCGAAGACACTCCGGGCTCCGTAGCGCGTCCGGGATGCGGGCGCTGCGCCGGGGCGTCCTCGCGAAGGATCACACCGGACGGTCGCCCGCGTCGGAG
>CAYFYD010000444.1:0-3599 GCA_964347195.1 uncultured Ectothiorhodospiraceae bacterium | reverse complement strand
AAGGAGCTACGCTGTCCGGCGGCGAACCGGGACCGCCGAGAACACATTTGCCCTGACACCTGCCCCAGGAACATTCAGAAGTCGATGCAGGGCGTTCGTCCGGACATCCGAGCCCGTCATTCCCACGCCCCTCCCGTCATTCCCACGCCCCCTCCCGTCATTCCCGCGGACGCGGGAATCCATTCCGATCAACGAATCCCGAAACTCGAGTCTTGGAGAGCCCTGACACCCGCCCACCGCTGAACGTCCCCCGGCTCGACTCCCCGACAGCACTGCGCCCGGGGCCGCTCCCGGGTCGCAACGCCTCCTCGAAGTCCGCTTCGGCCTCGCAGCACGCCCGGCGTGCGCCGCGACCCCGATACCGCGTTCGAGCGCGGCGCGGAGCTCACCCCAGACCGAGCGCCGCCTTCTTCCGGGCGCTCCAGGCCTGGGTGATGCGATCGACGACGATGGCGATGAGCGCAATGCCGAGCCCGGCCACGATGCCCCGGCCGGTGTCGCCGGCGTTGAGCGCTATGTAGATCTGCTGGCCGAGCCCCCGGGTGCCGACGAGGGCGGCGATCACGAGCATCGCGAGCCCGAACATGATGGTCTGGTTCAGACCCAGCATGATCTCGGGGATCGCGAGCGGAAGCTTCACCTGCCAGAGGAGCTGGTTCCGGGTGCAGCCCATGGAGGTCGCGGCCTCGATGATCTCGGGCGGTACGCGGCGCAGCCCGTGCTCGGTGTAGCGGATGGCGGGCACGATCGCGTACATGATGATCGCGAGGTACGCGGTGAACTCTCCGATCTGGAAGAACATCAGCACCGGAATGAGGAGCACGAAGAGCGGCATGGTCTGGAGCGTGTCGTTGATCGGACGCACGAAGGCGGAGACGCGATCGCTGTGGGCCGCCCACACCCCGATCAACCCGCCGATCACGAAGGCGGTCAGCACCGCGGCGCCGCAGAGGTAGATGGACTTCATCGCGAAGGTCCAGATCCCGGTGCCGGCGAGATAGAGCACCCCGAACGCCGCGAGCGCGCCCAGGCGCGGCCCCCCGACCTGCACCGCGATCACCGTGACGATCAGGAGCAGCGCGGGCCAGGGCACCTTCTCCACCCCGAAGTAGAGCCAGGTGCCCATCAGCACGACGATCACCGAAGCCCGCCAGCCCCACACTTTCAGCGCCCCCACCGCGGCGAGGGCAAAGACCAGCGCATAGCCCGAGATCACCCCGGGGGTGAGCGAGAAGCCGAAGATGTGCGGGCGGACCGCGGTCTCGAAGCCGACCCGGAGCGGCAGCAGGAAGAAGAAGAGGAAGGAGTTCTTGATGCTGTCCAGGAGCTCGTGGTAGGTCCGGGTGATGTTGCTCAGGCCCTCGTTCAGCTCCGCCGCGAGCCAGCGGTAGGGCGACCACGCATCGGGGAACTCGCGCAGCGGAGGAACGAACCAGGCGAGCAGTGTCAGCCCCGCCATCGCCGCAATCGCGATCCAGAGCGCCCGATGGCGCTCCCACAAGGTGTCCCCGGTCGAGTGCAGGAGGCGCTGCTGGTCGGTGAAGCCGCGGCTGATGCGATCGAAGATCATGGCGATCAGCGCGATGACGATTCCGGCGAGCAGACTCGGACCGAAGGCGGCCTTGCGCATGGTGCTGACCACCTCCCAGCCGATGTCCGCGGAGCTCCCGATGAGGGCAGCGATGATGACCATGCTGAGCGCGGCCATCACGGTCTGGTTGACTCCGATCATGATGGTGGGAAGGGCGCCCGGGACCTGCACCCACCACAGCAGTTGGCGCTCCGTCGCCCCCGACATCACCCCCGATTCCACCATGTCCCGCGGCACCCTCTGCAGTCCCAGCACCACGTTGCGCACCATCGGCGGGCAGGCGTAGATTGCGCTCGCGATGAGGCCCACCACCGGTCCGAAGCCGAAGAGCAGGAGGATGGGGATGAGATAGGCGAAGGTGGGCACGGTCTGCATCAGGTCCAGGGTGGGCTGGACCACGAGGTTCACCCGCTCGGACTTGAAGGCCGCGATGCCGACCGCGAGGCCCACCGATACCGCGATCGGAATGGACATGAACACCAGCGCCAGGGTGTTCATGCTCTCCGACCAGTAGCCGATCACCACCATGTAGAGCAGCGCGAAGAACGTGAAGACGGCCAGCCGAACGCCGTGGGCGACATAGGCGAGGACCACGACCGCCGCGATCGTCGCCGGCCAGGGCATCCACTGGAGCAGGTCCTGGATCCAGCCCATCGGATAGCTCAGCGCTGCGCTGATCCCCCGGAAGACGGGCCGCGCCCCGGGCAGCTCCATGAACCAGAGCATGCCCGCGTTGATCCAGTCGGTGAGAGGGATCTGCCAGTCGCTCGGGTACCGGGCGAGCCAGCGGTACTCCTGGTCCTTGCGCAGCGCGAAGCAGAGTGCGACCAGCACCCCCACCACGATCCAGGTCACGGCATCGACACTGGGACGAATCGACGACGCGCTTTTCCGGTCTGCTCCCGATTCGCTCTGCATGGTTCTCATCGATTGGGGGTCAGGGGCCGTGGCCGTGGGTTCAAAGAAGATCCCGCAACTCCTCGATCGTGATTCCCGCCTGCCGAAGAATGGCCATCAGCGTACCCCGTTTCAACTCGCGAGCGTGCACCGGAATGGGCACCGGCCTTCCGGGCCGCTCGGGGTGAGCCAGAAAGAGATGCCCCCCGTCTGCCGGCGTTCCACGAAACCACCGCGTTTCAGTGCAGCGATGAGCCGTCGTGGGCGAAGCGACGGCAGGCGACCCTTCACGCCGCAACTGGCCCTGCCACTTCCATCCAGACCGCAACGGCATCGGGGGACTCCGGCTCCACCGGGATGGGTTCGCCCGACTCGGCGAGGCACGCCAGGAATCCTTCGATGCAGTCGCGAGCCATCGCCACGGCTTCATCCCGAGTCTCGCCCTGCGTGACACAACCGGGAAGGGCGGGTACGGTGACCACAAAGCCGCCTTCCTCGGCCGGCTCGATCAACACCCGGTACTTGTAGGCACAGGGCTCCATGCTCGTCTCGGCGGAAGCTTTGTTCACTACGGTACTACCATCCGTCTTGTTCCGACACCATTTCCAGCTCGACCCTCTCGAAATCCGTCCGGGCAACGTAGCGCCGTTCCGGGCAACGTAGCGCCGTTCGAACTCGCATCGCGTGAGCCGGTCGCCGCTCTCCGGCGACACGAGGCCGGCGAACGGCGATGACGGCCACGCGGGGGAAGGCCGGAGGCTGGTCGAGGCGCGATACGCGCTCATGAGCAGAACCCTGCCCGAGAGGCGGCCTACATCTTCGCTCGGGAGGAGGGACTGCCTGACGGCGCATCAAGCGTCATGTCGGGGCTCCGCGGCGGCCGGCGCCGGAGATCCTCGCCAGCGTGGAATGACACGGTGGCGCAGTCTATCACTTCAGGTGGCAATGAGAGCTACGCACTGTCGAACCAATGCGCCGCACGGTACTCGCCCGCCTCCCCGGCGGGGCATCGGGATACACAGGTCAATACGGGCAGGAACGCTTCCCTACCCCGACTTGTAGGGATCGGCGGCGTCGCGCAGGCCGTCGCCCATGAAGTTGAACGCGAGCA
>CAYFYD010000443.1:0-3611 GCA_964347195.1 uncultured Ectothiorhodospiraceae bacterium | reverse complement strand
CATTGCCTGATTCCAGTATCTCGAACCTGAAAAACTCGACTTCTGAAGAGCCCTGTGCCCGGCAAGGGAGTCCTTTGACGAGGCGGCGCCGAGAGTGCATTCTGTCCGGCGGCGCCGAGGTGTTCGATCCTCCAAATGGATCCCTCGGGATCGAGTGCAGTCGAAGCGGGAAGAGGTCCAGGGCGGTTTGAGCGGCTCGAGGAGGGTTCGAAGCACCCCCGTTTTCAAGCTCCGCGTCCGTCCCCCCAGGCGGATGGCTCGATGAGGCGGTGGGCGCTGATGTCGGCGGCCCTGCTGGTGGCCTGCCTGCCGCGCTTCGCCGCCGGCATGGCCTGTCCCGCGACGCCGGACGCCGCCCTTCGCTCCGCATTCATCGAGGCGGAACGATCGCCGCCCGGGACCGCCGGGGGGTGGGAGAGGCTGCGCCGCCGCCTCGGGGACTACCCCCTGTTCCCGTACATCGAGCTCGCGCGGCTGCGCGGCGACTTCCCGCAGGTTTCGAGGGCCGCGCTCGAAGCCTTCCTGAGGCGACACGACGGAGAGGCGGTGAGTCTCCGCCTCCGAAACCGTTGGCTGCGCCGGCTCGCCGATCGCGGGGAGTGGCGCAAGTTCATCGAGTGGTATCCGGAGAACGCGTCCACCGAGCTGCGTTGCCGCTACGCCCGCGCCCTGCTCGAGACGGGAGACGAGGCCGCCGCGTTCACGATGGCGGAAGCTCTCTGGATGTCGGGGAAGTCCCAGCCGAAGGCCTGCGATCCGGTGTTCGAGGCGTGGCTCGCGTCCGATCGATTCTCCCCCTCGCTCGCCTGGGACCGGATCGGCCTCGCGATGGAGCGCGGCAACACGCAGCTCACCCGTTACCTCGAGCGATTTCTCGACCCGAAGGACCGGAGGCTGGCGAGCGCGTGGCGAAGCGTCCACCAGCACCCGGAGCGGGTCGTCGACACGGACCTCGAAGGCGAGCCGTCCCGGGTCGAGGCGGTCCTGGTGCACGGAATCGAGAGACTGGCGCGCCGCGACCCGGACGCCGCGGCAGAAGCCTTCGCACGGGTGGAGGCGCGCTCCGAGCTCGGTGCCGCCGCGCAGCGCCTCGCCGCCCGGCACATCGGACTGTCCTTCGCGTTCCGCCACGACCCGCGAGCCGTCGACTGGCTCCGGCGCGTGGAACCGTCCCATGCCGATCCCTACCTGTTGCGGTGGCGCGTCGCGGCCGCGACCCTGCACTCGCGGTGGGACGAGGCCCTCGACGCCATCGCGGCGATGAGCGGGGAGGAACGCGGCCGGGAGCGGTGGAGGTACTGGCGCGCGCGGGCGCTGGAAGCGACGGGCGAGAGGGAGGAAGCCCGCGCGGAGTTCGAGTCGCTCGCGCGCACGAGAGACTACTACGGCTTCCTCGCCGCGGACCGGCTGGGGACCGGCTATCGCTTCAACCACCGTCCCCTGGAGGTGGCGCCCGAAGCCGTCGAACGGGTGGCGGCGATGCCGGCGGTGCAGCGCGCGCTGGAGCTGCTCGCCCTCGAGCGCCGGACCGATGCACGGCGGGAGTGGCGGGAGCTCACTCGCGGGCTCGGGGAGGAAGAGCTCCAGGCCGCAGCGTGGCTCGCGCACTGCCGGGACTGGCACGGGCGTGCGATCCTCACCATCGCCCGCACGCCGGAACGCGACGACCTGGAGCTACGCTTCCCCTTCGATTTCCGTGACACGGTGGAGTCGGCGTCGAGCCGGCGATCCCTGGCGCCGGCCACCGTCTACGCCTTCATCCGCAAGGAGAGCGCCTTCATGGCGGACGCCCGCTCCGGCAAGGGCGCGCTCGGGCTGATGCAGATCCTGCCGCGCACCGGACGCATGCTCATGCGCGAGAGAGGCGAACGTCTGCAGCGGCGCAGCCAGCTCCTCGCGCCCGACCTCAACGTGGCGCTCGGGACGCAGTACATCCGATCCCTGCTGTCGAAGTCCGGTGACAGCCTCGTCCTGGCGGCGGCATCCTACAACGCCGGTCCTCATCGGATGCGAAGCTGGCTCCCCGAAGACGGAGAGCTCGAGGCGGCGCTGTGGATCGACAACATCCCGTTCACCGAAACCCGCCGTTACGTCCGGCGGCTCCTGGCCTACATCGCGATCTACGAGTACCGCCTGGGACAGAACCCCACCCGGCTGAGCGAGCGCATGCCGCCGGTGCCCGCCCGCGGCACGATCTGACGGCGCATCGGCGCGCACGCAGCCCGGATCCCGTCGACGTCCGCCGCTCGCGCCGCCCTCAGAATTGCGCCGCCCTCCCCGCTCATCGCGATGCGCCCCCGGAACGCCCCCGGCGCCAGCCGAGGGGATCCTCCGGATCGACGCCGTCCATGAAGGGCTTGCGCCGGTCGAGATGAGTGAGCTGGTAGACGAGGCCGAGCCAGTTGTTGAACAGGGCCTTGCCGGTATCGCCCCAGGTGTTGTCGACGAGCGGGGTGAGGGCCGCTTCCGGCAGCTCCGGCACGCCGGCGCCGGTGGCCCGGGCGGCGAGCGCCTGCGCGACGAAGGGCTCGAGCCGGGCGCGGGCCTCCTCTCCGTAGTAGTGCTCGGGACAGGGGGGAAAGTCCTCGCGCTCGCCGCCCGCGAAACGCGCCACCTCCCGCTTGTGCTCCTTGAGCAGGCTGTTGAAGTCGTACTCGGGGTGTCCCTGGAAGTAGACGAAACGGAATCCGTCCCCGCTCACCGCGAGGTGCACCCCGGCCTCGGCGCTCTCGACCAGCACGTGCCCGCCGCTCGCGCGCACCTGCTCGGCCGTGACCTCGTACACGTGCGAGTGCGGAGCATCGAAGCGCGTGTCGATGTGGGCGAGCAGGGGGTGGCCGCGATCGACCAGGCGATGCGAGTAGACGCCCCAACGCTTGCGCGGGAGCGCGATGCGCTCGATGCCGTGGTAGACCTGGAGGGCGGCGTGGGTGGCGAGGCAGGAGCACACCATCGAGCACAGGTGCGTCCGCCCCCAGTCC
This sequence comes from uncultured Ectothiorhodospiraceae bacterium, assembly GCA_964347195.1. GTDB lineage: Bacteria > Pseudomonadota > Gammaproteobacteria > HK1 > HK1 > JAJEAD01. Next base: position 630 of record CAYFYD010000443.1, on the reverse strand, counting down.
ATGACCTCGACCATGCCCGCCCAGAAGCTCTCCCGCGTGAGATCCGGGTTGGCGGGGTTGGCCCCGGTGATGACGAGCGCGTCGAGCCCCTCCTCCCTGAGCGCTTCGAATTCCCGGTAGTGCGCCGCCATATGGGCCCGGGCGCCGGGACCGCGCTCCTGGCTGCGCACGCCGAAGGGGTGCACGTAGATCTGGGCGATGCGGTTGCAGCCGCCGACGAGGCGCAGGAACTGGCGCTCGGTGGCCTCCAGGGCGGCGTCGGGCATCAGGTTGAGCAGGCCGATGTGCAGCTCGCGGATGTCCTGGCGGGCGGCACGCTCCGCGCTCAGGACTTCGAAGCCCTCCGCCGCCAGGCGCGCGAAGGCGGGGAGGCCGGAGTGCGCGACGAGGGGCACCGTCAGCCCCCCCGGCCGGCCGCGCCGAGCGTCTCGACCACGAGCTCCAGGAAATCGGCCTCGTCGCGCACGCTCTCCGCCGCCTGCGAATCGATGGTGTATCCGTGGTCGTCCGCAATCGCACGGTACAGCGGCCGCCGGTACTCGACGAGGCGCGGAAAGACCCACTGCACGAAGTCGTCGGGATCGATCGCGGCGCAGGAGTCGAGCGACTTCTCGCGCCGGTAGGCGTCCA
>CAYFYD010000442.1:0-3628 GCA_964347195.1 uncultured Ectothiorhodospiraceae bacterium | reverse complement strand
TCGCCTGATTCCAGTACTTCGAACCCCGCAACTCGACTTCTGAATGGTCCTGTGGGGCATGGACCGCCGCTTGCATACGTTTGCAAAGGGGCGCTACCATGCTCAGCGGCACGTGCACACGCAACAGCTCACGAGTCCCCCGGGCGATGGGGCGAGGGTTGGCGCTCCGGCGCCGCGGAGGCAGGAGGAGGCCTGCCGGCCAGCCGTCCGGTGATACCGATTCGAACCGGCATCGTCAGCTCGGAGCAGTCTCCGCTCCGGTCCCGGGGGGCGGGACGAAGCCAACACCATCTCTGGACACGCATCAGGAGAACACCACCGTGAAACTGAAGACATTTCTTCTTGTCGCCGCGGCGCTGCTCGCCGCCCCTCTCGCGCAGGCCGAATGTGCGTTCGAGGGGTCCGGAAGCGTCAGCATCCTGTCGAACGATTTCCCCGCCCTCAACGCGGTCAATGGCGCGGCCAAGGAGTGCGCCTCCGACACTCTGAGCGTCAGCGCGAACGAGACCACCGAGCACCGGGACATCCAGGTCGAGGCGTTGATGGCGGAGCCGGCCAACTTCAACGTGGTCATCTGTGCCAACAGCTCCATCGTCCCGCTCCTGAACGGCGGCCTGATCCGCCCCCTCGACGACTTGGTCGCCGAGTACGGATCCCATCTCTCGCCGTCACAGCTCGTGACCGTCGACGGGAAGATCATGGCCATCGCCATCATGGCCAACGCCCAGCATCTGATGTACCGCTCGGACCTCCTGGAGGAGGTGGGGCTCGAGCCTCCCGAGACCTATGAGGAGATCCTCGCCGCGGCCGAGGCGATCCGCTCCGCCGGGCTCATGGAGTACCCGCTCTCGGGCACCTACAAGGCGGGCTGGAACCTGGGCGAGGAGTTCGTGAACCTGTACCTGGGGCTCGGTGGAGAGTTCTTCGAGCCCGGGACCGCGGTTGCCGCGATCCAGAACGAGAAGGCGGTCGCCGCCCTCGACATGATGCGGCAGCTCACGAGCTACATGCACCCCGACTATCTGACTTTCGATCTCGATCTGGTCGCCCCTCAGCTTCTCCAGGGCCAGACCGCAATGGCCAACCTCTGGGGCTCCCGGGGAGGGGCGATCCTCGATCCGGCCAATGCCGCCGAGGGGATCGCGGGGAACATCGCGCTCGCGGCGGCTGCGTCCATCGGCGACGGAGAGGTTCCCGCCTCCACGCTGTGGTGGGACGGGTTCACCATCGCCACCAACCAGAGCGACGAAGCGGCGGAGACCGCCTTTCGGGTGATGCTGGAAGCAGTGGACGAGGAGATGGTCAGCGCGAACAACGAGAAGGCCGTGTGGCTGGACCCGACCTACGTGCCGACCCCGGCGGCGAAAGGGGTGTTCGCCACCGCCGAAGGTGGCGCCGCGCCGTATCCGATGCTGCCCTACATGGGGCTGCTGCACATCGCGTTCGGCTCCAAATCTCGCGGACTTCCTGCAGGGCGAGGAGTCGGCGGAACAGACCCTCGCGGACATCGACGCCGCCTATACCGCGGCGGCGAAAGAGGCGGGGTTCCTGTGAGCTAGTGCGCCCCGACCCGTGAGAACGGGACGAGCGTTCGGCTCCGGCACCGGAAGAGGGGGCGTCTCCCCCTCTTCCGGTCGCCGCGTTCCGCAGACCCGGCGGTGAGGGCACGGGGGGCCTGATGCCGCACCGGACCTTCTTCTGGTTCATCGCCCCGTCCATGGCGGCGATGATCGTGCTCATCGCGTTGCCGCTGTTCGGCGCCGCCGTCCAGTCGATGTTCCGCGACCACGAGAAGCCCCTCAAGGAATCGGTGAACTGCACCGTCAACTTCCTGACGAAGGAGCAGAGCTGCGTAACCAGCGTGTCGGTGGACGTCGAGAAGCTCGCCGAGCAGAAGGGGATCGGGCGCTTCGTCGGCCTGGAGCTGTACGGCGACTACCAGATCCTCGCCTTCGAAGCCATCCGCAAGGAGTGGAGGGAACGCGAGAGCATCGAGCACTTCATCGCACGGGTCTTCAACCTGCCCTTCTACAACGCCCTGATCTTCACCCTGAGCTACACGTTTCTCACCACGCCCTTCATCCTCCTGCTCGGTCTCGTGGTGGCCTTTGCCGTCAACAACGTCACCCGCCGGATCCGGGGGATCGTCATCTTCTCCAGTCTGCTCCCGATGATCGTGACCCCGCTCGTGGGCTCACTGGTGCTCTTCTGGATGATCGACGCCAAGGGCGTGCTCGGAAGCGCGGTGCAGGTCCTCGCGGGCGATCCGGGCCTGAGTCTCAAGGCGAGCACCCCGTACATGTGGGTGGTGATCCTCATCTACGGGATCTGGCACGTGACCCCCTTCGCGATGATCGTCTTCTACGCGGGTCTTCAGACCGTGCCCGCCGACCAGGTAGAAGCGGCGATGATCGACGGCGGCTCGCGCTGGCAACGGGTCCGTTACGTGGTGCTTCCGCACCTCATGCCCCTGGTCATTTTCGTTACCCTCATACACCTCATGGACGCGTTCCGGGTCTTCGAGCCGATCATCGGCTTCCACGCCGAGGCGCACGTCAAGTCCATCAGCTTCCTCATCTATGAACACATGGTGGTGCAGGACGAGCCGCTCTACGGGACGGGGTCCGCGACGAGCGTGCTCACGGTGCTCATGGTCCTGGTACTGCTCATTCCGGTGCTGGTGCGCACGTGGCGGGACTTCCGCCGGTGAGTCGCGAGCCGGCTCAAAGGGCGCTGCGGCCGCCGCGGGCGCTGGTGATCCTCACCGGCGGCTTCGTCGTGGTCTGGGTCGTTGCCTCCACGGTGCCCTTTCTCTGGACCCTGTGGGGCAGCTTCAAGGTGGGAGCGGACTTCTTCGGCCTCGACTGGATGCACGTCGTGAGCGGCGAGTTCACGAAGAAGCAGACCGGGGGCGCGTTCACGGGCGAAAACTACGAACGCCTGTGGATACAGGAGGACTTCTTGCGCGCCGCGCTCAACACGGTGCTCGTGACGGCCAGCGTGGTGGTCGTCTCGTTGACCTTCGGCGTACTGGGCGGCTATGCGCTGGCGCGAAGCCGGGCGCGCTATGCATTCTGGATCCTGATCGTCGCGCTCGTGTTCCGGGCGATGCCGCACGTCGCGCTGGTGACCGGATACCTCTACCCCTTCTTCCAGCTCGGGATCTGGGGATATCTGCCGACTGCGATCATCGTACTGGTGGCGATCAACCAGCCCTTCACGATCTGGATGCTGCGCTCCTTCTTCATGAACGTGCCGGCGGAGCTCGACGAGAGCGCGCTGGTGGACGGCTGCAACCGGGTGCAGGCGTTCTGGTACGTGATCATGCCGGTCATGTGGCCGGGGGTGATCACCACCGGCCTGTTCAGCTTTCTCCTCGCCTACAACGACTTCACCGTCACCGTGAGTCTGCTGAGCAGCGCCAACCACACCATGATCCCGAAGCTCGAGAGCTTCCTCGGAACGGTGCAGATCGCGGGGGACCGGATGAACGCGGTCGCGGCGGCGGTGTCCGCTACCGTGCCGCTGTTCTTTCTCGTGATGTTCTTCCAGCGCCAGCTCGTGAGCGGGCTGACCCAGGGCGCCGTCAAGGGTTGACCGGGCTTCGTACCCTGCCACGCGACAGATG
>CAYFYD010000441.1:0-3631 GCA_964347195.1 uncultured Ectothiorhodospiraceae bacterium | reverse complement strand
GCCCCGAGTCGTCCATGGGAGCCCGCCCGCCGGCCCCGAAGCCCGGATCGAGACGCAGCATGAAATGAGCCTGCTCCTGACGCCGCGGCGACGGGGCCGGCGCGAAGATGGGCTAACATTGCGGCGCGTCGCCCGGCCGGAGGAGCTGCACGGGCGGCCCACTTCGAACTGCCACTGAGGGAGGAAGCCAATGAAGATGCTGACGAGCCTCGCCGGAGGGCGCTCGATCGCCTGCGCGGCGCTGCTGGCGGCGGCGGGGATGCCGGCCACGGCCCAGGAGGACGTAGTGCCGCTCGCCCAGGTTCCGGAATCTCCCGATCCGATCATCCTTCCGCTCTACGAGTGGACCGGGCATCACGTGACCCAGATGGTCACCGGGGAGGTGCTCGAGCGCATGGGGTACAACGTGGAGTACCGGGTCACCGGCAACGTCGCGGCCACCGTGGCCATTCCCCAGGGCGAGCTCCACGCCGACATGGAGTTCTGGGTGAACAATCTCCGGGTGCAGTTTCTGAAGGATACGCACGGCGGCGGCGCGGAGGATCTCGGCCACCTGGGTCTCGCCCCGGGAGAAGGGTGGTTCTATCCGGCCTACGTCGAGGAGATGTGTCCCGGCCTGCCGGACTGGAAGGCGCTCAACGAATGCGCCGAGATCTTTGCGGTACCGGAGACGCTGCCCCAGGGCCGCTTCCTCGACTACCCGGCGGAATGGGAGGCGCACAACAACACGCGCATCGAGGCGCTGTCGCTCGACTACCGCATCGTGCCCTCGGGAGGGGAAGGATCGCTCATCACCGAGGTCGAGTCCGCCTACGCGCGCAAGGCGCCGCTGCTGCTGATGTTCTGGGAGCCCCACTGGCTGTTCAGCAAGTACGACCTCGAGCGGGTCGCGCTGCCCGCGCACTCGGCGGCGTGCGAGGAAGACCCGGCGTGGGGTGTCAACCCCGACGCGGTCTGGGACTGCGACCTCCCCGCCCAGGAGACGAAGAAGTTCGTCTGGGAAGGAGTGCGCGAGAAGTGGCCCGCCGCCCACCGCCTCATGCGCAACGTGCGGCTCGAGAATGACGAGCAGAACGCGATGGTCGTCAAGATCGACATCGATGGCGAGAAGACCGAGGACGTCGTGACGGCGTGGGTCGACGCCAACGAGTCCACGTGGCGCTGGTGGGTCAAGGACGCCCTGCTGAATCCCGGCAAGTAGACGCGCGCCGGCACTTCTCCGCGGAGCGCGAGTGAGCGGTCACTTCGGGCCGCCGCTCGCGCTCCTCAGTCGGGATCATCAGATCTCGACATTCGGGGTTTCAGTTGCTGGAATCAGACGATGGATTCCCGCGGACCCTGTCCCCGCCCCCGCTACAACCCCAGGTTCTCTTTCCAGCGCCGGCTCAGGGCCTGGAGGATGCGGTCCACGATCATCGCGATGAAGGCGATGCCGAGACCGGCGATGAGTCCGTTTCCGGGCTCCGAGCGGGCGAGTGCCTGGTAGATCTTCTGGCCGAGGTCCTGGGTGCCGAGCAGCGCAGTGACGATCAGCATCGCGAGCGCGAACACCACCACCTGGTTCAGTCCCAGCATGATCTCCGGCAGCGCGAGGGGGAGCTGCACGTGGCGCAGCAACTGGCCGCGCGTGCAGCCCGAGGCCCGTGCCGCCTCGATGATGTCGCTCGGGATGTTTCGGATGCCGTGCTCGGTGTAGCGGATCGCGGGAACGATGGCGTACATCACGATCGCGACCACCGCCGCGAAGTCTCCGTGCTGGAAGACCATCAACACCGGGATCAGGAACACGAAGAGGGGGATGGTCTGCAGGGTGTCGTTGATGGGGCGCAGGAAGGCCGATACCCGATCGCTCCGGGAGGCGATCACCCCGAGCACGCCGCCCGCCGCAAAGCACACGATGACCGCGGCGCCGCAGAGGTAGACGGAGGTCATGGCGGGTCGCCAGACCCCCGTCGACGCCACGAAGGCGAGCCCGAGAAAGGCCCCCACGCCGACCCGCCAGCCCCCGGTCTGCCAGGCGAGCGCGCTCACCACGAGAATGAAGGCCGGCCACGGGGTGCCCTGGGTGCCGAAGTAGTAGAGCCCGCCGGCGATGATCACGGCCACCGCCGGTCTCCAGCCCCAGCGCAGGGCGGCCGCCGCGGCACCCCCGGCGACCAGGGCCGTGTAGATCCAGCTTATCGCCGGGGTCAGCTCGAACCCCCACACGTGGGGGCGCACCGCGTGCTGCATTCCGATGTGGAGCGGCAAGAGGAAGAAGAAGAGCGACTTCTCCTTGATCCACGAGGTGAAGTCGAAGAAGGTCACGGTGAACCACCGCACCGAATCGTTCAGCACGCCGGCGGGGTAGAAGACCCACTCCGAGGGGTAGCTGCGCAGCGCGGGCAGGAGCTCCGCGAGCACCCCGACGGCGAAGCACGCGAGCAGTGCCATGCCGGCGTGTCTTGCACGCCGCCCGCCGCCTCCGGCGCTCCCCGCGTGCGGGGTCCGGGCGGCATATCCCCGGCTGATGCGGTCCGCGAGGATCGCGAACAAGGTGATGACGATGCCGGCGAGCAGGCTCTCGCCGAACTGCGACTTGCGCAGCCGGCGCAACACCTCGTATCCGATGTCGTCGCTCCCGCCCACCAGGGCCGCGAAGACCACCAGCGCGAAGGCCGCCATGATGGTCTGGTTGAGTCCCAGAAGCAGGGTGGGGCGGGCGCTCGGAAAGCGGACCCACCACAGCATCTGCCAGCTCGTCACTCCCGCCATGCGGGCGGACTCCACCACCTCCACGGGAACGCGCGAGTAGCCGAGAATCACCGCCCGGGTGATCGGGGGGATGGCGTAGATCGCGCTCGTCACGATCGCCACCATCGGCGTCACCCCGAAGAGCAGCAGCACCGGGATGATGTAGGCGAAGGCGGGCATCGCCTGCATGACGTCCAATAGTGCTTCGACGACCCGGCGCACCGGCTGGAATCGGAACGCGACGACCCCCAGCACCAGGCCCGCGAGCACCGAGAGCGGCACCGAGAGGCAGACCAGGGAGAGGGTGAGCATCGCCTTGCCCCAGTAGCCCACCACCAGCATGTAGGCGAGCGAGGCGAGAGTCAGGAGCGCGAGGCGGGGGCCGCCGGAGGACCAGGACAGGAGCAGGAAGGCGCCGATGGTGATCGGCCACGGCATCCAGTACAGCGCCTCGCGCAGGGAGATGAGGGCGAGGTCCAGCACCCAGGCGACGGCGCGGAAGAGCCAGCGGGCGTTGTCGACCACCCAGTCCATCGCGGCGTCGATCCAGGGGCCGAGGGGAACGACGTACTGCTTCGGGTACTTCTCGACCCACGCCAGATCGTCCTGAAGCGCGAACAGGACGAGGGTCACGGCCCCGACCCCGAGCCAGGCCGCGAGTCGGGGCGACGGGGCGGCGTGCCGCAACGCGCTTCTCATCCCGGGCGATCCGCATTCGTGTTCGGTCGGCGCACATGGATTCCCGCTTGCGCGGGAATGACGGGGAATAGTACCCGAGACCGGGAACAGTCCCCGATGTGAGTATCGTCGTTCCCGCCTCCCGATCGGGATCCGGGACAGGACGGGACCGATCAAATAAGCACTTGTTTTATTTACACTTTGTTCTGAGGCAAGGGGA
>CAYFYD010000440.1:0-3651 GCA_964347195.1 uncultured Ectothiorhodospiraceae bacterium | reverse complement strand
GACCCGTCACCCCCCCCGCGGCTTCCGGATCGGGGCGAAGCGCTGCTCGGGCCGGACCTGATCGTCTTCCCCACCTCGATGTTCTCCAAGCCGCCGCGTTCGATTTCCTACGTCAGTTGGCACCAGGACTTGACCTGATGGGGTTTCGACGGTGCCGGCCTCTTGACCTCGTGGGTCGCGATTACTTCTTCCACGCCGGAGAAGGGCTGCATGCGCATGGTTCTGGGCAGCCACCGCGGTCGTCTCCAGCCCCACCGCGACACCTTTCCCCCCGAAAACCTGCTGAGCCGCGGTCAGGAGATGGCCGGTGGGGTCGACGAGGCCGACACGGTGGACATCGAGCTGCGTCCCGGTCAGTTCTCGATGCATCACGGCCGGGTGTTTCACGGCTCTCACCCGAACCGTTCCGATGAACGACGCCTCGGCTTCGCGATCATTCGCGTCTCTCCCGCCATGCGCAACCGGGACGGGATCAAGCCGATGGTCCGTATCGTTCGGGGCAGCGACCGCTACTGCCACTTCGAGCCGACGCTTCCACCGCGCGAGGTCATGGGGCGCGAGGGCGTCGAGCGGCTGAGAAGGGCCAAGGCACGCGCGGAGGCGATCTACTACCGGGGCACGGAACGACGCCTGGAATCCGACGCCATCGGATGCGCCGCCGGCGGGTAGCAAGCCCGCATTTCTGAGCGGGCTCCTGCTGCGGACGCCGATCCCTTCGCTACGAAGCTCAGGTAGAGAAATGCAGGCTACCTCCTCTCGCCCCCCGTGGTCTCGGTGCCGCGGGTGAGGTAGTAGGCGCCGAGGATGGGCAGGAAGGTCACCGCGATGACGAAGACCGCGACCACGTTGGTGACCGGGCGCTGGCGGGGCCGCACGAGCTCGGTGAGCATCCAGATCGGGAGGGTGGTCTGCTGGCCGGCGGTGAAGGTGGTGACGATCACCTCGTCGAAGCTGAGCGCGAAGGCGAGCATGCCGCCCGCGAGGAGGGCGGTCGCGATGTTCGGCAGGACCACGTAGCGAAAGGTCTGGAACCCGTCGGCGCCGAGATCCATCGACGCCTCGATCAGGGAGCCGGCGGTGCGGCGAAGGCGGGCCACCGCGTTGTTGTAGACCACCACCACGCAGAAGGTCGCGTGGCCGAGCACGATGGTCCAGAAGCTGAAGGGTATGTCCGCGAGGTTGAACGCGGAGCGCAGCGAGATGCCGGTGATGATCCCGGGCAGCGCGATGGGCAGGATGATGAGGAGGGAGACCGTCTCGCGGCCGAAGAAACGCGAGCGGTAGATGGCGGCGGCGGCCAGGGTGCCGAGGACGAGCGCGAGCGCCGTCGATACGCTCGCGACCCTCACCGACAGGGTGAGCGCGTCCCAGATGTCCTGGCGCTGCCACGCGACCGCGAACCACTCGAGGGTGAGGCCCGGCGGCGGAAACTGGTAGGACTTGTCCTCGGTGGTGAACGCGTAGAGCAGGATGAGGGCGAGCGGCAGGTGCAGGTAGAGCAGCCCGCACACCGCGGCCGCCTTGAGGCCGAGGGAGGCGCGGCGCTCAGAGCGCATCGAAGGCTCCCATGCGCTTGGCGAGGGTGAGATACACCGCCATGATGACGATGGGGACCACCGAGAAGGCGGCCGCCATCGGGATGTTGCCCGCGGTGCCCTGGTGCAGGTAGACCGCCTGGCCGATGAACAGACGCGAGGAGCCGATGATCCTCGGAATGATGTAGTCGCCCAGCGTGAGCGAGAAGGTGAAGATGGACCCCGCCACCAGGCCGGGCAGGGCGAGCGGCAACACCACGTGGCGCAGCGTCTGGCGCGGTGCGGCCCCGAGGTCGGCGGATGCGTCGAGCATCGAGGGCGGCACCCGCTCGAGCGCGGCCTGGGTGGGCAGGATCATGTAGGGCAGCCAGATGTAGAGGAACACCAGGAAGGTGCCGATGTAGCTCACCGACAGGGAGGCGCCGCCGATCACCGGGGTCGCGAGCAGCGCTTCGAGCAGCCAGGTGAGGTGCATTTTCTCGAAGAACCAGCTCACGATGCCTTCGCGGGCGAGGATGAGCTTCCAGGCGTAGACCCGGACCAGGTAGCTCGACCACAGCGGCAGCATGACGGCGAGGTAGAACAGGGCGCGGATGCGACCGCGCGCGTAGCGTGCCGTGTAGTAGGCGATGGGGAAGGCGATCACCGCCGCCGCGACCGTCACCGCCGCGGCCATCGACGAGGTGCGCACGATGATGTCGATGTTGGCGGGGGTGAACAGCTCGCACCAGGTCGCGAAGGTGAACTCGCGCACCACGAGCCCCGAGAACTCGTCGATGGAGAAGAAGCTCTGGAGCAGCAGCGCGAAGAGCGAGCCGAGATAGATGATGCCGAGCCACAGCAGCGGCGGGGCGAGGAGCAGGGCGAGCAGCCAGCGCGGGCGGAGGTAGAGCAGCGTGGAGAGACGCCGGGCGATCCCGGGGCGCCGGTGCGAAGGCGCCGAGGCGGCGCGCTCCATCTTCAGTCCGCCTCCTTCGGCAGATAGTGGATGTCCTCGCGTTCCCAGGCGACGCGGACCCGATCGCCGGTCTCCACGTCGTGCTCCCGCGCGGCGCTGCTGCGCGTGTTCTGGCGCAGGACGACGAGGCGCCCGCCGCCGTCGAGCTCCACCTCGATCTGGGTGTTGGCCCCGTGGTACCGCACGTCCACCACCCGGGCCCCGCTCGCGCACCGGCCCGGCGCGGCCCCTGTCTCATCGACCAGCCGGATCTTCTCGGGGCGGATCGCGAAGGCGCGCGCGGTGCCCGTGCAGCGCGCGGCCGCCGGGGCATCGACCCGGTTGGAGACGCCGACGAAGCCGGCGACGAATGCGCTCGCGGGGTGCTCGTACACCTCCCAGGGGCGTCCGATCTGCTCGATGCGCCCGTGGTTGAAGACCGCGAGCCGGTCGCTCATCGAGAGCGCTTCCTCCTGGTCGTGCGTGACGTAGACGAAGGTGATGCCGAGCGAGCGCTGCAGCGCCTTCAGCTCGACCTGCATCTGCTCGCGGAGCTTGAGGTCGAGCGCCCCGAGCGGCTCGTCGAGGAGCAGCACCCGCGGCTCGTTGATGAGCGCGCGGGCGAGCGCCACCCGCTGGCGCTGTCCCCCGGAGAGCTCGGCCGGCTTGCGCGCGCCGAGGCCGCCGAGCTCGACGAGGGCGAGCATCTCTTCGCCCCGCCTCGCGCGCGGTGCCCGGCGCACTCCCCGCACCATGAGGCTGTAGGTGACGTTGTCGAGCACCGTGAGGTGGGGGAACAGGGCGTAGTCCTGGAACACCGTGTTCACGTCGCGCTCGTAGGGAGGCAGCGCATCGGCGTTCTCGCCGTGAATGCGGATGTGCCCCTCGTCCGGGCGCTCGAAGCCGCCGATGAGGCGAAGGCTGGTGGTCTTGCCCGACCCCGAGGGGCCGAGGAGCGCGAAGAACTCCCCCTCCGCGACCTCGAAGCTCAGGTGGTCGACCGCCACGATGTCCCCGAAACGGCGGGTGACGTCCAGGAACTCGACCGCTGCGACCATGTCTCAATCCCGTCGCGGAGCGAGTCCGCCGGTCCCGTCCGGGCGCGGGCGTCCGCCCGGCCGCTCCGCCGGCGGGGTCCGGCGCCGGCGGAGCGGGCGCCGCACCGGCGTCGCGGAGTCC
>CAYFYD010000439.1:0-3680 GCA_964347195.1 uncultured Ectothiorhodospiraceae bacterium | reverse complement strand
AGTGACGGAAGGGGGCAGGGGAATGTGGGTGGGGGCGCGGCAGGGACGGGAGGGGGTGTGGGTATGATGGGAGGGGATGTGGGAGTGACGGAAGGGGGCGCGGGAATGACGGGATCGGGCACCCGGGCGAGCACCCGACATCGACTTCCGAGTGTTCCTGAAGGCGCCGGCGTCGCGCTTGGCGCGATCGCCGGATGTGGGCTAAGGTGGGGTCGAGAAACGGTGTGGTCGAACAGATCGCGCTCGACGGCCTGCGCTCTGCCGCGACCCCAGGGGTGGCATGTTCAAGCTGATACTTCGACGGTTGGCCTTGGGCGTGCTGACGCTGGTGATGGTTGCCGTCATCGTTTTCGCCGGCGTGGAATTGCTGCCGGGCGATGCCTGCACGGCCTATCTCGGGCGTGACATCGCCCTGGAAACCCGGCTCGAGAAGTGCCGCCGGGAGCATGGCCTCGAACGGCCGGCCTACGAGCGCTTCTTTGCCTGGGCGGGCGGCGCGCTCCAGGGTGATCTGGGGGTCTCGATCCGGCGCAACAAGCCGATCTCCGGGCTCGTCGGGATCCGGCTCCGCAATACCCTGCTTCTCGGCGCGGCGGCGTCCGCGCTCGGGATCCCGATTGCGATCCTGCTCGGTGTCATCGCCGGGTTGTGGCGCGATCGGGTAGCCGACATGTGGATCTCCACGAGCGCGATCTTCGCCATGACCCTGCCGGAGTTCATCACTGCGACACTGCTGATTCTGGTCTTCAGCGTGATGCTGGGGTGGCTGCCGGGGATCGTCATCACCCGACCCGACGCACCGATCTTCGAGTTCCTCCAGGACATCATCCTGCCCATCATCGCCCTCGCCTTCGTCATGACGGCGCACATTCTGCGCATGGTGCGCACCTGCGTAATCGACGTCATGGCCAGCGACTACGTGCAGATGGCGGTCCTCAAGGGCGTTCCCTACTGGCAGATGGTGTTCAGGCACGTGCTGCCCAACGCACTCCTCCCCACCATCAATCTGGTGGCATTGACCCTCGCATGGCTGCTCGGCGGCACCGTCGTCATCGAGATCGTCTTCAACTATCCCGGTCTCGGGCGCTTGATGCTCGACTCGGTGTCCGATCGCGACCTGGCGCTGGTGCAGGCGATCGCGCTGATCCTCGCGGTGCTCTATGTCGGTTTCAATCTGGCCGCCGACCTGCTGACCCTGATCGCCAATCCCCGGCTCAGGACCATGAAGGTCTAGCACCATGGCCACAGCGGCTCTTGCGCCGGGAGCTCCCGGGGGTCGGGTCGCCCGGATCGGCGAGGTGATCTTGGAGATGGCCAAGCGCCCTTCCGGCTTGGCCGGTCTCGTGATCGTCGCCAGCCACGTGCTCCTCGCCGTGGTCTCCCCCGCGATCGTGCCCTACGACTTCACGACCCAGAGCTCACAGTTGATCCTCGCGAACCCGAGCGCGGAACATTGGCTGGGCGGCGACCACCTCGGCCGGGACGTCCTGACCCGCACCATGCTGGGCGGACGCCAGGCATTGGTCATCTCCAGCCTCGGGACCTTGATCGCCGTGCTCTGGGGCGGGGCGCTGGGCCTGCTGCTCGGCCTGATCGGCGGAAAGACCGACGACGTGGTGATGCGGGTCGTCGACGCTTTCATGGCGATCCCCTGGATCCTGTTCCTGCTCCTGATCATCGCCATGCTGGGCACCGCCGACGCCGTCCTGATCCCCACCCTGGGGTTCTTCTACGGCATTTCGGTGATTCGTATCTCACGAGCGGCCACGCACGACGTGGTGGCGCGCGACTTCATCAGCGCCGCACGGGCCCGAGGGGAGACGACGTGGACCATCGTCTGGCGCGAGGTCCTGCCGAACGTCCGGGACGTTCTGCTGGTCGACGGCGCCATGCGCTGGTCGTGGATGATCCTGGCGTTCAGCTCGTTGTCCTTTCTCGGCTTCGGCATCACGCCTCCGACGCCCGACTGGGGTCTGATGATCGCGAACGGCCGCAGCTACATGGCCGTCGCGCCATGGGCGGTGCTGGGACCGGTCATCGCGCTGAGCTCGATGATCATCGGCGTCAATCTCAGCGCCGACGCATTGGCCAAGACCCTGGGCATAGACCGGGCCCAGAAGGCGCCGGTGTAGGCCGCCCGGGTCGACAGTGCTCGTCGAGGTCAACAAGCTCAGCATCGGCTTCAGCGGCGGCAGCGGCGCGACCATTCCCATCCTGCGCAACATCGACCTCCGCTTCGGCAAGGGGGAGACGGTGGGGCTGGTCGGGGAATCGGGTTGCGGCAAGAGCACCCTGGCGCTGGCCATGATGGGCTATCTGAAACCGGGGCTCCGCGTGCTGGAAGGCACGGTCCGGTTTCGCGAGCACGACTTGTTCGGCATGGACCGCGGCGCACTGGAAGAGATTCGCGGCGGCGACCTCGCCCTGATCCCGCAGAACGCCGGACAGGCGCTGACACCGACCTCGCGAATCGGCCGGCAGGTCGAGGAGTCGGTGAGACTCCACACCACGCTCGCGCCTTCGCTGTGGCGCGAGCGCGTCATCGAGCTGGTGTCTCAGGTGCGTTTGCCGCAACCGGAAGAGCTGCTGGAGCGCTATCCCCACGAGCTCTCGGGGGGCCAGCAACAGCGCGTCGCCATCGCCATGGCGCTGGCCGGCGAGCCCGAGGTGCTGTTGCTCGACGAGCCAACGACCGGCCTCGACGTCACCACGCAGGCCCATGTCCTCGAGCTGTTGCGCGATCTCGCGGCCGCGACCGGGACCGCGATGGTCTATGTCAGCCACGACCTCGGCGCCATCGCGAGGGTCAGCGATCGTATCGCCGTCATGTATGCCGGGGAGCTCGTGCTCGAGGGTCCTGCGCACCAAGTGCTCAGGCAGCCGGCCCACCCCTACGCCCGGGGCCTCCTGCTTTCGATCCCGAAGGTCAGGGAAGCGGTGGTGCCGGCATCGATGCCCGGCCGCCCGCCGCCGCCGGGTGGCGTGCCGCAGGGCTGCGCCTTCGTCGAGCGATGTCCGATGGCCGAGCCACGGTGCCACGACGAGTCACCGCGGCTCGCGCCCACCGCGACCGGCGAGACGGTGCGCTGTCATTTCCACGACGAGGTCCGGAACCTGCCCCCGCCCGAGCCCCCGGGACGCGGGGACCGGGACCATCGAGACCGCGGTCCCACGAGTACCGTCCTCGCGCTCGACGACGTATCCATCACTTACGCGAAGCCGGGGGTCATCGATCAGATCCTCGGACGGCAGCCCGAGGTCACGCCCACGGTGGACGACATCGCGCTCGATGTGGCCCGCGGTGAGACTCTGGGACTGGTCGGCGAGTCCGGCAGCGGCAAGTCGACGATCCTCAACACCATCGCGGGGTTGCGATCGCCCCGGCAGGGCACCATCACGTTCGACGGGGACCGGAGTCTCAACGCGCCCGTCGATCGGCGCGACAAGGACCTTCTCCGGCGGGTCCAGCTCATCTTCCAGAACCCGGACGCCTCGCTCAACCCCCGCCACACGGTGGCCGAGCTGCTCGCCCAGCCGCTGCGCCTCTACTTCGGACTCCGCGATACCGAGCTGCACGATCGCAGCATCGCCCTGCTGGAAAAGGTCCGTCTCGCTCCCCACTACCTCGGACGCCTGCCGAGCCAGCTCTCCGGCGGCGAGAAGCAGCGCGTCGCCGTCGC
>CAYFYD010000438.1:0-3694 GCA_964347195.1 uncultured Ectothiorhodospiraceae bacterium | reverse complement strand
TGCCGTCGGGAACTTGACGAAGCAAGAGATTCCGGAGCTGGTCCTGACGGTCGAGTCCGAACTGCAACGGAAGCGGGCGCTGGCTCGAGCAAAGGTGCTGAACTGAATGCCCGGCTTCTCCGTACGGACGAGGCGGACCCATCCCCGGGCCTGTTGCCTATCCGTCCCCTCACAGGTGCCCAAGGCACCGGTGGAGCGTCCCCATGGGAAACCCCACCCACACGTCCATCGTGCTCCCAGGGTCTCTTTCTCCGAGCAGCGCGCGGCGAGGGAACGCGGCATCGTCGAGCGATTCGCCCAACGCTTCGAGGACGCACTCACCCCACTCTCCGGCGGGCTATCGAAACCGCGTACCCGGAAACGACTCGACAAAGTCTGGCCGAGCAGGAAGGGCCGGCCCCGATTGACACTGCCCGGAAGTTTGCTTTCAATACCTGCCGCGCGCCCGGTGGGTCGAGGCGCCGGCCGAGAAGGCCCGTGGCCGCGTCCGTTCCGCCCGCCGGTGCCGTCCCCGCCCCCAAGGCCCTTTCAGGAGACCCGACCATGAGCGCTGCCAGCACGCAAGGGCAGGCCGCCGTTCCCCACGCCGGCGCGGAGCGCAAGCTCGCCGTGCTCGCCGCGGCCGCGCTCGGCCTCGTCATCGTGTTCGCGGCGGGATTCGCCCCGGGCGAGGCCGTGCACAACGCGGCCCACGACACGCGCCACTCCTTCTCCTTCCCCTGCCACTGAGGCCGAATTCCTCCGGTGTTTCACCGAATCCTGCTCGCCGGCATCGTCGCCGGACTGGTTGCGGGCCTCGCCCTCACCGCGCTGCAGTGGGGCGCGGTCACCCCGCTCATCATCGAGGCGGAGCGCTACGAGACGGGCGGGGGCGATGCAGGGGTGCCGGGAGGAGGCACGGCGCCGCTCGCCACCGGCGGCCACGACCACGGGGGCGGCGGCCACGGACACGGCGCAGCGTGGGCGCCGGAGGACGGTATCGAGCGTAGCGCCTGGACCGCGCTGTCCAATGTGGCGACCGCCATCGGCTTCGCGCTCCTCCTCGTCGCGCTCTTCGCGTGGCGCGGCGGCGCCACGTGGCGGCAGGGCCTCCTGTGGGGAGCGGCCGGCTTCGTGGTCTTCTTCGCGAACCCGGCGATCGGGCTCCGCCCCGAGCTTCCGGGCGACTTCGCGGCGGCCCTGCTCGACCGCCAGCTCTGGTGGCTCTTCGCGGTCGCCTGCTCGGGGGCCGGCGTGGGGCTGCTCCTCCTCGCCCCGGGCCGGGCCGCGAAGGTCGGCGGCGCGCTGCTGCTCGCGCTCCCCCACCTCGCCGGCGCCCCCCACCCCGAGGTCGCGGGCGGGCTCGCGCCGCGCGCGCTCGGCGAGCGCTTCTTCGTCGCCACCGCGTTCACCAACGCGCTCTTCTGGCTCCTGCTCGGTCTCGCCGCCTCCCTCGCCTTCGGACGGCTGGCCGCCCACCGCTGACCCGACCATGCCGCCCGCCTGCACCCGGTGCGGGGGCCGAGCGGCCGGAATCTCCTGATGGCCGAAGAACGGAGCGAGGAGGAGATCAACCGCCGCGCCAACGAGAAGGCGCGCCGGCGCAAGGAAGTGCGCGACCGGATCCTCGCCACCAAGACCCGCGAGAAGGGTCTGCTCATCGTGCACACCGGCAAGGGGAAGGGAAAGTCCACCGCCGCCTTCGGGCTCGTCGCACGCGCGATCGGCAACGGGCTGCGGGTCGGGGTCGTGCAGTACGTGAAGGGCAAGTGGGAGACCGGCGAGCGCGCGGTCCTCGAGCGCTTCCCCGGGCAGGTCGAGATCCACACCATGGGCGAGGGCTTCACTTGGGAGACCCAGGACCGGGCGCGCGACATCCGCGCCGCGAAGGCGGCCTGGGAGAAGTCGAAGGCGATGATCGAGGCCTGCCGCGGGGAGGCACCGCGCTACGACCTCGTCCTGCTCGACGAGCTGAACATCGTGCTGCGCTACGCCTATCTGCCGCTCGCCGAGGTCTGCGCCTTCCTCGCGGCCCGGCCGCCGGCGCTGCACGTCGTGGTAACGGGACGGAACGCCAAGCCGGAGCTGCTCGACATCGCCGACACCGTTACCGAGATGACGATGCTGAAGCACCACTTCAAGGCCGGCGTGAAGGCCCAGAAGGGGATCGAGTATTGACCCCGGCTTCCGGGGGCTCAGAATGCCCGGGCTCCCGCCACCCATCCCACGGCGAGCGCGCCCGCGAGCAGCGCCGTCGCCGCCGAGTAGAGCCGAAGGCACGAGTGCACGTCCGCCGCGTCGAGGTCCCGCCGCCCGTCTCCCATCCAGGCGTCGTCGACGTTCCGCCCCGGGTAGCGCCGCGGGCCGGCGATCGCGAAGCCGAGCGCGCCCGCCATCGCCGCTTCCGGCCAGCCCGCGTTGACCGAACGGTGCCGTCGCGCGTCGCGCCAGGCCGCGCGCAGGCCCGCCGTCGCGCTCGCGCCCGGCACGAAGAGAGCGGCGCCCGCGAGCAGCCCCGCCGCGAGGCGGGCCGGGATCCAGCTCGCGGCGTCGTCGACCCGCGCCGCGACCCGGCCGAAGTGCAGGTGGCGCGGGTCGCGGTGCGCGATCATGCTGTCGAGCGTGTTGATGGTCTTGTAGGCGAAGAGTCCGGGAAGGCCGAGAGCCACATACCAGAAGACGGGCGCGACCACCGCGTCGGAGAAGTTCTCCGCCGTCGACTCGATCGCGGCCCGTGCGACCGCGGGCGGGTCGAGGCCCGCCGGGTCGCGCCCGACGATGTGGGCGACCGCGGCGCGCGCCTCCACGATGCCGGCCCGCAGTCCCCGGGCCACCGCGCGCACGTGGTCGTGCAGGCTCCGGAATGCGATGAGGGTGCTCGCCGCGATCGCCTCGAAGACCGCTCCCGCGGGCGCCGCGGACGCGAGCGCGTGGACCAGCGCCCCGGCGCCGGCCGCGGCCAGGCTCAGCGCGAGCACTACCGCGCCACCGCGCGCTACGCGCCGCGCATCGGACACCGCGGCGTCATTGAGGCGCGCCTCCAGGCGCGCGATCGCGCGTCCCATCACGGCGACGGGATGCGCTACCTTCCGGTACAGGGCGGGCGGGTCGCCGATCGCGGCGTCCGCCGCGAGGGCTGCGAGGGCGAGAAGAAAGGGGTCGAAGACCGGCATGGCATCGGGTCGCCGCTCGGGCCGCCGGGGGGATGGTAGCCGCTCGCCCGCTTGCCGGGGCGCTGCGACGGAGGCGGAGACAGGACCGTTTCACGCGGGCTGAGCATCCGCTCCAGAGGGACCGGAGTGCTCTCGTCAGTGCGGTCACGGCAGTCTGTGGGCTGCGTGGAAGCCGCCAGTTGGCCGGATCTCGTTCGGGGCTCACCATCCAGACTACTGAATCCGCGGACCGGAAGCGTAGCGTGAAATGATCGTGGAGGCGGAGACAGGGCTCTTCAAAACGCCCATGATCGGGGCGACCCGCACCCCCCGCCGGTCATGTAAGATGCACCGAACGCCAGTGTGCGGAGAAGCCGGCACCGGGCCTTTTGCGGGACAGCCCACACCGCCCACCTTCGCCGCATCGGCGCGTCATCCTCCCCCCTCGGACCGCTCGCCGCCGTCCGACCATCCCCTGCGCCCAGAGTCCAGTTCTGTTACACAGCAAAGTCGGCATGACGGCTTCAGACTCCGAGCTTCGGGATTCGTTGACCGCAATGGAT
>CAYFYD010000437.1:0-3695 GCA_964347195.1 uncultured Ectothiorhodospiraceae bacterium | reverse complement strand
CGCGACGTGGGGCGGGTGGTCGGGGTGCTGCAACGGCTGCGCGACGCGGGCAACACCCTGCTCGTGGTCGAACACGACGCCCAGGTCATGCTCGCCGCCGACCGGGTGCTCGACCTGGGGCCGGGACCGGGAGAGCGCGGCGGCGAGGTGGTGTTCTTCGGCCCCCCGGCCGCGCTCCTCGAGCACGGCGCGTCGCTCACCGCGCGCTATCTGCGCGACGAGCGGCGGGTCGCGGCGCGCCCGGCCTCGGGGCCCGTCCCGGACGCGGGCGGTCTCGAAGTGCTCGGCGCGGCCGAGCACAACCTCAAGGGCATCGACGTGCGCATTCCGCTGCGCCGCCTCGTCTGCGTCACCGGAGTGAGCGGCTCGGGCAAGTCGACCCTGGTCGAGGACATCTGCTACCGGGGCCTGCGCAAGCTCGCCGGCAAGGCGTCGGACCCCGCCGGCGCGCACCGCGCGATCCACGGCCACGAGCGCCTCCGCGATGTGGTGATGATCGACCAGTCCCCGATCGGCAGGACCACCCGTTCCAACCCCGCGAGCTACGTCGGTGCGCTGGACGCGATCCGCAAGGTGTTCGCGCGCGAGCCGCTCGCCCGGGAACGCGGCTACACCCCCGGCACCTTCAGATTCAACTCCGGCCAGGGACGCTGTCCCGCCTGTGGAGGCAGCGGCTTCGAGCACATCGAAATGCAGTTCCTGAGCGATGTCTACCTCCGCTGCCCGGACTGCGACGGGCGGCGCTACCGTCCCGAGGTGCTCGAGGTCACGCTGCTGCCGCCGGAGGCGGGACGCGGAGGCGGGGGTCGGGCCTGCTCGATCGCCGATGTGCTCGCGATGAGCGCGGCGCAGGCGATCGCCTTCTTCCGCGAACACCCCGAAGTGGAGCGCGCGCTGGAGCCTCTGGTGGCGGTCGGCCTCGAGTACATGCAGCTCGGCCAGCCCGTCCCCACCCTGAGCGGCGGCGAGGCGCAACGCCTCAAGCTCGCCGGCCACCTCGTCAAGGCGCGCAAGGCCGGCACGGAGCACGAAGGGGGCATCCTCTTTCTCCTCGACGAGCCCACCACCGGGCTGCACTTCGACGACATCGCCACCCTGCTCGGCGGGCTGCGGCGCCTCATCGAAGAAGGCCACTCGCTGGTCGTCATCGAGCACAACCTCGACGTGATCCGCGCCGCGGACTGGGTGATCGACCTCGGTCCCGAGGGCGGAGGCGCGGGCGGCGAGCTGCTCTTCTCGGGAACCCCGACTGAATTGACACGCTGCCCGCACAGCCATACCGGCGCGGCCCTCGCCGCGGCGGAGCGCGCCGGCCCGGACGCGGCCCGGGTGGCGGAGCGCCCCGCCCGCTACCGGGCCGCCGGCCGGGACAATGCGATCTCCGTGCACCGGGCGCGGGAGCACAACCTCAAGGACATCGACCTCGACATCCCGCGCGACTGCTTCACCGTCATCACCGGCATCAGCGGCAGCGGCAAGAGCACCGTCGCCTTCGACATCCTGTTCGCGGAGGGCCAGCGCCGCTACCTGGAGTCGCTGAACGCCTACGCCCGCCAGTTCGTTCAACCCTCGTCGCGGCCGGACGTCGACACCATCCTCGGCGTGCCGCCCACCGTCGCGATCGAGCAGCGCACCAGCCGCGGGGGACGCAAGAGCACGGTGGCCACCCTCACCGAGCTCTATCACTTCCTGCGCCTGCTCTTCGTCAAGCTCGGCGTCTGGCACTGCCCGGACTGCGCTATCGCGATCGAGGCCCAGACCCCGGACGCGGTGCTCGCGCGCCTCCTCACCGACTACCGGGGGCGCAAGGTGGAGCTGCTCGCGCCGCTGGTGGTCGCCCGCAAGGGCTACTACACCGACCTCGCCAAGTGGGCGGCGGGCAAGGGCTTCGCGCGGCTCCGGGTGGACGGAGAGTGGCTGCCCACCGGGGCGTGGCCGCGCCTCGACCGCTTCCGGGAGCACGACATCGAGCTCCTCGCCGGGGAGATCACGGTGAGCCCCGCCCGGGAGAAGGCGCTGCGGGAAGTGCTCGCACGCGCTCTCGATTTCGGCAAGGGCCTCGTCAAAATCGCGGGCGGGAGCGGGGGTGGGGGTCCGGGTCGGGACGGGGCAGAGCGCATCTTCTCCACCCGCCGCGCCTGCCCGAGCTGCGGGCGCAGCTTCCCCGATCCCGACCCGCGCCTGTTCTCCTTCAACTCCCGGCACGGCTGGTGCGCGCGCTGCTACGGCACCGGGCTCGAGCTCGCGGGCTTCGACGAGGCGCAGACCGGCGAGGAGCGCTGGTGGAACGAGTGGTGGGAAGCGGAGGACATCGTCTGCCGGAGCTGCGACGGTGACCGCCTCCGGCCGGAAGCGCTGGCGGTGCGATTCCAGGGCCGGAGCATCGCCGAGCTCTGCGCCCTCTCGGTGGAGGATGCGGAACGTTTCGTGCACGGGCTCGATCTCGACCCCCGGGAGGAGGCGATCGCGCGCGACATCCGCAGCGAGCTCGCCTCGCGGCTGCACTTCCTGCGCCAGGTCGGGCTCGGCTACCTCAGCCTCGACCGCGCCGCGCCGACCCTCAGCGGCGGCGAGGCGCAGCGCATCCGTCTCGCCGCGTCGCTCGGCTCCAACCTGCGCGGCGTGTGCTACATCCTCGACGAGCCCACCATCGGGCTGCACACCCGCGACAACCGGATGCTGCTCGACACGCTGAAGCGGCTCGAGGAGAAGGGCAACACGGTGGTCGTGGTGGAGCACGACGAGGAGACCATCCGCCGGGCCGAGCACGTCATCGACCTCGGACCCGGCGCAGGCCGGAACGGCGGGCACGTGGTGGCCGCGGGCAGCGTCGCGGACCTGCTCGCGGACCCGCGCTCGGTGACCGGTCGCTTCCTCGCCGAGCCGCTGCGGCACTCGCGACGGGCCCGCAACGGGTCCGGCCGGAACGGTGAAGACCGCGCCGTCCGCGTCGCGGGCGCCGACCTCAACAACCTCGACGGCCTGGACGCGAGCTTCCCGCTCGGACGCATGACCTGCGTGACCGGAGTGAGCGGCAGCGGCAAGCGCACCCTGGTGCGCGCGGTGCTGCTGGAGAACCTCTCCCGGCGCCTGGGCGCGCGCCGCCGCGGGGGCCGTCCCCCGGCCCTGCGAGGATGCCGGCAGCTCAGCGGATGGGAAGGCGTCTCCCGGGTGCTCGAGGTGGACCAGACCCCGATCGGGAAGACGCCGCGTTCCTGCCCTGCGACCTACGTCGGGGTGTGGGACCATGTCCGGCGCCTCTTCGCCGAGACCACCGAGAGCCGGATCCGCGGCTACGGGCCGGGACGCTTCTCGTTCAACGTGCGCGGGGGGCGCTGCGAGTCCTGCGAAGGACAGGGAGTGCGCCGGATCGCGATGAGCTTCCTGCCCGACGTGCGGGTCACCTGCGACGCCTGCGGGGGAGCCCGCTTCAACCCCGAGACCCTGTCGGTGACCTTCCGCGAGCACAGCATCGCCGGCGTGCTCGGCATGGACGTGGACCAGGCGGTCGAGTTCTTCGCCGCCCACCGCGCCGTGCACCACCCGCTGCGCCTCCTGCAGGACGTGGGGCTCGGCTATCTGACCCTCGGCCAGCCGAGCCCCACCCTGAGCGGCGGTGAGGCGCAGCGCATCAAGCTCGTGACCGAGCTCGCCACGACCCGTCCGGCGGACCCGGTGCGCGTCCGCGGGAAGAA
>CAYFYD010000436.1:0-3723 GCA_964347195.1 uncultured Ectothiorhodospiraceae bacterium | reverse complement strand
ATCCCGAAGCTCGGAGTCTGAAGCCGTCAAGCCGACTTTTGAAGAGCCCTGCCCTCAGGCCCGAAAAGGGATTCGAGTGGGGAGTGCATGATGTGCCGGAAGTGTGGCGGGTCCGACGACCTGTCGCTCTCGCGGGCATGATGCGATCCCCTCGAGGAAAGCGGGTGTGCGACCCGACGAGGACGCAGCCCCCCGCTCAGGCAGCCGATGCTCGCGCATCCTCCCCTGCGTCGAGAACGCGCGCGAGCACCCAGCTCGCGAAGCGGTGCACCACCGCTTCGGTGTGCGAGTAGGGTCCCGGGGTGCGGAGCGCGGAAGCGAGGCCTTCCTGCTGGAGCTCGCCGGTGGCGTTGTCCTCGTCGATCGACACGTCCCAGCGGTGGTAGTACTTGCTCACCACTTCGTCGAAGTCGGCGCGGGCGACGGTCGCTCGCGGAAAGCAGAAGCCCACCTCGCCGATGCAGCTCCGGGCGCCGGTGGGGATGAAGGACATCCACCACATGCAGTCCTGCACACAGGCGAAGTGGGTGTTGGGATAGAGCAGGGTGAAGCAGGTTCCGCCCGCGAGCTCCTCGCTCAGGCCCTCGATGTGAGGAAAGGCGCTGCTCTCGCCCGGCAGGACCGCCACCGAGGTCTCGAGAGGATGGAACAGCATCTCCCAGTTTCCGCGCGTCTCCCGCGCCTCGGCGTGCTGCTCGCCGAGGGACGCGCAGTGCACGACGCCGGTGTGGTAGGCCTCGTGCGCATTGTCGATCAGGAGCTTCCAGTTGCACGCGAGCTCGTAGCGCAGGCGCCGGGTGAGCACCATGTCGTCGAAGCGGTAGGACGCGTAGCGCTCGAAGAGATCGCCGTAGTAGCGGGAGAGCGGCGCGATGTCGGGGTCGAAGCTCACGAAGACGAAACCCTGCCACGTCTCGACCCGCAGCGGCACGAGTCCGTAGTCGCTTCGGCGGAAGTCGCGGGTGCGCTGCATCCGGGAGGCGGCGCGCAGGCTCCCATTCAGCGCGTAGGTCCACCCGTGGTAGGGACACACGATGCGCGGGCGATTCCCCGTGCCCGTGAGGAGGCGGGCGCCGCGGTGACGACAGGTGTTCGCGAAGGCGCGCACGCCGCCCTCCTCGTCCCGTAGGACGATGACCGGGCCGCCCGCGGTCTCGGTGCACCGGTAGTCTCCGGGCGAGGGTATCTCGTCGCTGCGCCCGACGAACTGCCAGGCGTGGAGGAAGATCCGTTCCCGCTCGCGGCGGTAGAAGACGTCCGAGGTATAGCACCACGCCGGCAGGGTGCGCGCCTCGGCGAGGGGCCGGCGCTGCTCCCGGTAGTGGTCGGGATGGAACAGCTCTCGCGGTTCCGGAGCGGGGCGCGCGCTCACGAGGGCGGCCTCACGCGGCGGCCGCGCTCGGTCGGCCCACATGGATTCCCGCTTCCGCGGGAATGACGGAAGGTGGCACGGGGGCGGGAATCCATCCGGCCGGCGCCGTTCGAGCCACGCGCAAGCCGCGCCGTCAGTCCTCCGTCATTCCCGCGCACGCTTGCCCTCGACCCCGATCGGGGACGGGAATCCATTGGTTTTCCGGGACGCGAAGCTCGACGATCGATCACGGCTGCCCTCACGCGGCGGCCGCGGGCGAGCGGCCGGGGCCGGCCCTCCCGAGGCGGAACAGGCAACCACCCGCCTCCGCTTCGGAGGGGTCGATGCCGAGACGGTCGAGGCAAGCGCGCACCAGGGCCTGGTTGCTCGTCACCACCGGCTTGCCGGTGTCCGCCTCGATGGCCTCGATCGCCTCCACCGAGCGCATCTCGGTGCACGAGAGCACCAAGGCCTGCGCGCGCGGGTGGTCGGCGCGCAAGGCCATCTCGTACACCGATTCCGGGTCCATCGCCTGCTCGTAGCTGTCCAGCGCCCGCTCCGGGCGGGCATCGCCCGGCACCTCGAAGCCGCACGCGCGAAGGAACGCGATGCCGCGTGCGTGCAGCCCCCGCACATAGGGGGATACGAAGGCCACCCGGGAGACCCCGAGCGCGGCGAGCGCTTCGAGGAGGGAGGCGGCGGCGGTGACCGAGGGCCGGCCGGAGAGCCGCTCGATCTCCCGCCCGAGACGCCGATCGAAGTCCACGCCGCCCGAGAGCGTCGCCGATGTGCAGCCGAAGGCGATCACGTCGACCCGGGCGGCACACAGGGCCTGCACGGGGGGAGCCAGGGGCTGGTGCGCGTAGGCCCGCATCTCTTCGGAGTCCGGGATCCTCCCTGAATCCTCCCCCCCTTGCCGCGCGAAGTGCATCGACACCCCCGGCGGCGCGAGCAGGCAGAAGTCCGGCTCCAGATTGCGGTTGGTCGCGGGCACGATGGCACCCACCCGCGCCCTTCCCCGTCCCCGGCTCGGGACCTTCGCCGGCATGTTCCCCTCCCCGCTCGCGGCCGGCGATGCCGGCGCCCGGGAGCGGAACTTATCACTCTGTGGCAACATGGCAAGATCGGATTCCGATTCAGGAGAGAGCGGCATGAGCCTTCACGCCATCGACCTCGACCGGGCCCGGGAAACGGAACGCCAGGCCCGCGTCGACCTCGCCGCGGTCCACCGTCTCGCCCACCGCTTCGGCTGGAACGACAACATCTACAACCATCTCACCTGTGCGCTGCCCGGGCGGAGCGACCAGTTCCTGGTGAAGGCGCACGGGTATCTGATGTCGGAGATCACCGCGAGCAATCTGATCGCGGTCGACTCGGACGGCAACACGCTGAGCGGAGAGGGTGAGGTCGAGACCACCGCGCTCCACATCCACGCCGCCATCCACCTCCGGGTACCGCACGCGACCTGTGTGCTGCACCTGCATCCGCCCTGGTCCACCTGGCTCACCTGCCTCGAACGCAACCGGCTCGAGATGGTGAACCAGGCCTGCCTGCGCTACTACGAGCGCATCGCCTACGACGACGAGTACGCGGGGCTCGCGACCGCTCGGGAGGAAGGCGAGCGCATGGCGCGGGTGATCGGCAACCGGCGGGTGGTGATGCACGCGAACCACGGGATCACCACCGTGGCGCCGACGGTGGCGGAGGCGTTCACGGACCTCTTCTTCCTGGAACGCTGCTGCGAGGACTACTACCGTGTGGTCTCCTCCGGCGCGGCACCGCGCCTGGTGGCGGACGATGTGGCGGAACGCACCGCGGAGGAGATGGAAGGCATGAGCGATGAGGAAGCGGAGCTCACCTTCGCGGCGTGGAAGCGGGTGCTCGACCGGGAGGAGCCCGGCTACGCACACTAGACATCATGGACCCTGGCCGGGCCCCCTCCTCGGCCCGGCCGCGGACCCGACGAGGAGGACGGGTCGATTCACGATGCCCGGACCCGGCTGGTTCAGCGCCCCCCTCGGGCGGCCACGACGGCGACGTACCAGCCGCTCGCGACGATGAGCGCGGCGCCGAGCAGGGTCGAAGCGGTGGGCACCTCGTCCCAGATGAGGTACCCGAGGAGCCCCGCCCAGACCAGCGACGTGTACTCGAAGGGGGCGAGCATCGGGATCGTGGCGAACCGGTAGGCCTGCGCGAGGCAGAAAAAACCGAGCGCCACCGCGAAGCCGGAGCCCGCGAGCAGGCCGAGATCGAACCAGTCGGGGTCCCGCCAGGCGCGCGCCACGACCACGTTCCCCGCGCTGAACTCCACCCCGGCGATCTCGATCGCGACCACGCCGATCGCGGACACCACGACGTACATGAACACGGTG
>CAYFYD010000435.1:0-3748 GCA_964347195.1 uncultured Ectothiorhodospiraceae bacterium | reverse complement strand
CAATCCCGAAGCTCGGAGTCTGAAGCCGTCAAGCCGACTTTTGAAGAGCCCTGCGCCGCTGGGCTTCGCACCACCCCACAACTCTGTTACATGTAAAGGTGGCGCAACACCGGATACGGGGGCGCAAGCGTGGCGTGCCGAAGCGCAAGGAACGGGTGCGGAAGCATCGTGATGCCCTCGAAGGGCAGGGCCTGCGCCCCGCACCAGTCCGGGTCCCGGATACTCGCGCTCTTCTCCGGCATTGCCTCGTGAAACGGCGCGGGCGACGGATCGTCCGCCCCCGGAGCCCTGTCATGCTTCGGTGTCGCCTGCGCGATCCGGCGCAGTGACCTTCCTCCGCGCCTTCGCCGAGCTCTCGGGGTCGTCCCGGACCACGCCCGAGCGCCATCGTGCCGCGGTGGTCCTGCTCGCGGCGGGGGCGGTGTCGATCAGCTTCGGCGGGCTGATCGTGCGGCACCTGGAGGCCGCGACGCCGTGGCAGTTCAACGCGGTGCGCGGCGTGGTGGGCGGAGCGGCGCTCCTGCTCGTGCTCGTGGTGCGGCACCGGGACACAGTGGCCGCGCAGCTCCGCCGCATGGAGAGCCCCGCCTGGTTCGGGGCCGGCTGTCTCGGACTCGCCGCCCTGTTCTACATCCTCTCCCTCACCCACACCACGGTTGCGAACACCCACTTCGCGATGAGCGCGGCGCCCTTCACGACCGCGGCTCTCGCATGGCTGGTCCTGCGCGAGCGCCTGCGGCGCATGACCGTGGCGGCGATGGCGGTGGCCTTCGGCGGGATCGTGATCATGGTGGCGGACGGGCTCACCGCGGGCCGCTCCGCGGGGGACGGGTACGCGCTGATGGCGGTGCTGCTCTTCTCGACCTACGGGGTCATCGCCCGCGGCATGCGCGACACCAACCTGCTTCCCGCGATCATCGTCGCGTCCTTCGTCACCATGATGGGGGGCGTCGCGGGGTCCCTCGGCGACCTGCACCTCAGTGCGCACGACATCGCGCTCGGCGCGCTGTGGGGTCTGCTCATCAGCCTGGGAGGCGACTGGTGCTTCGTGACCGGGGTACGCCACGTCAGCGGCGCGGAATCGATGTTGCTGATGATGATGATCCCCTCGGTGCTCGGGCCGCTGTGGGTGTGGATGGCGATCGGCGAGGTGCCCTCGCTCGCCACTCTGGCCGGGGGGGTGCTGGTCCTCGCCGCGCTCGCGGGCTGGGCAGTCCGGGACCTGCGCACCTGAGGGCACGCTCGGAGCGGGCCGCGATGCGGGGCGACGACGGGGTCACGGTCCGGCGGTGGCCGCGTTACCATCCGGCGGGGGTACGACCCGGAGAGGGGAGATGAAGGTCAGGCTTCGGTACGGGCGCGGCGGGCTCGACCTGCGGCTGCCGGAAGGATGCGAGGCGACGGTGATCGAGAAGCCGCCCATGCCGGTGATCGCGGACCCGGCGGCCGCGGTCGCCGCCGCCCTCGACCGGGGTGGGCTCCCGGCCGCCGCGGTCGGGTCGCGCTCGGCCTGCATCCTGATCTGCGACTTCACGCGCCCGGTGCCGAACCGGCTCTTCCTGCGGCCGCTCGTCGAGCGCCTGGAGGCGGCGGGGGTGCCGCGCGACGGAATCACGGTGCTGGTCGGCACCGGCCTGCACCGGCCCAACCTCGGAGACGAGCTCGCCGAGGTGGTGGGCGACGCCTGGGTGCTGGAGCGCATCCGGGTGGAGAACCACTACGCGCGCCACGACGAGGACCACGTGGACCTCGGCCGGACCCGGCGGGGGACCCCGATCCGCCTCGACCGGCGCTTCGTCGAGGCCGGGGTCCGGATCGCGACCGGTCTCGTGGAGCCCCATTTCATGGCCGGGTACTCGGGGGGGCGCAAGGTGATCGCGCCGGGCATCGCCCACGCGGAGACGATAACGACCTTTCACAACCACCGCTTCATGTCCGACGCGAACGCGGAGAGCTGCGTGCTGGAGGGCAACCCCCTGCACCGGGAGCAGATGGAGATCCTCGAGCGCATCGGGGGCGCCCTCGCGCTCAACACCGTGATCGACGACCGCCGCCGGCTCGCCTTCGTGAACTTCGGCGAATGCCGCCAGAGCCACCTCGAAGCGGTCGCCTTCGTGCGGCGCTACGCGGAGGTCAGCCTGCCGCACCGCTTCGCGACGGTGGTCACGAGCGCGGCCGGCTATCCCCTCGACAAGACCTACTACCAGACGGTCAAGGGGATGGTGGGGGCACTCGGGGTGCTCGCGGCGGGAGGCGACCTCATCGTGGTGTCGGAGTGCTCCGAGGGACTGGGGTCGGACGAGTACCGGGACGCCCAGCGCCGCCTCGTGGCGCAGGGGGCGGAGGGATTCCTCGCCGGCATCTCCGCCAAGCCCCACGCGGACATCGACGAATGGCAGACGCAGATGCAGACCCGTTCGCTGGCGCGGGGGCGGGTATCGCTCTTCACCGAAGGGCTCGCCCCCTCGGACCGCGCGTTCACCGGGGTGACGCACGTCCCTTCGGTGGAGGACGCGATCGCGCAGAGCATGGAGCGCCACCGCGACCCGCGCGTCGCGGTGATTCCGGAAGGCCCCTACGTGGTCCCGCGCGCGGCGGCATGAGGCGCCGCGGACGCGGCCCTCCGCGACTCGCTTGCGTGCGCGGTGTGATGTCCTCGGCCTGGAGTTCCATGTCGGCCCACCCCGAGAAACCCTGCCGCTGGATGAACGTCGGCTCGAGCGTGCGGTCGAGACCGCCGGGCGAGGGCTCGCCGCCATTGGACTGAAGCGCCTCGGAAGCTCCCGGGCACGGTATCGGGGCCTGCCCGGCCTTGCGGGGTTCGCGCGCTCCGGCTTCGCGCCCGCCGCCGCTCAGGCCGCGGCCGGCTCCGGCGCCGGGTCCACCGCGGCCCGGTGACGGCCCTCGCCGATGCGCAGCAGGCTCGGGAGGAGGAGCAGGGTGAACACCGCGCTGATGCTCATGCCGCCGACGATGACGGCGGCGAGGCCGCGGTAGAGCTCGCTCCCCGCTCCGGGCACGACGAGCAGGGGGAGCATGCCGAAGATGCTCGTGAGCGTGGTCATGAGGATGGGCCGCAGGCGCATGCCGACCGCCTCCGCCACCGCGTCGCGGCGGGCGAGGCCGCGGCGCTCCATCGCCCGGGTCTGATGGACGAGGAGGATCGCGTTGTTGACCACGAGACCGAGCAGGATGATGAATCCGATCATGGTGAGCAGGTCCAGGGGCTGGTTCACCCCGAAGAGATCGTTCATCAGGCGCAGGCCGACGAGGCTGCCGACGGCGGCGAGCGGCAGGGCGAGCAGCACCAGCACGCTGTCCCGGAAGGAGCGGAACAGCGCGGCCATGAGCAGGAAGAGGATGACGATCGCGAGCACGAAGCTTCCGCTCATGCTCCGGAGCGCGGTCTCGAGCTTGTCCGCGGTGCCCGAGAAGCGCACCTCGCCGTCGTCCGGGAGCCGGGCCTCGATCAGGGGTACGACCCGGGCCTCGAGCACCTCGATCGCCTCTTCGAGCGACATCCCCGCCGGCGGCGTCACCTGCAGGGTGACGGTGCGGCGGCGGTCGATGCGGCGGATCTCGTTGGGGCCGGCGGTGCGGACGATCCGGGTGAGCTCGCTCACCGGGAGCACGCCGCCGGGGGTCGCCAGCGGGATGGAGGCGAGCTCTTCGGGGGTCTCCCATCGCGGTACGCGGACCACGATGTCGAGGCGTTGCTCGCCGTCGAACCAGTCGCCGACGTAGAGCC
>CAYFYD010000434.1:0-3773 GCA_964347195.1 uncultured Ectothiorhodospiraceae bacterium | reverse complement strand
ATGGTGGGCGGAACACTTCGTGGCGATCGATTTGCGCTTCGAGGGCTGGCTGGCGCACAAGGGCGAGGCCACCGAGAAGGCCCGTTTCTGAAGGCCGGAGCCGGCGAGAGCCCGTCCGCTCGGAATCCATACCGGCACGTCGAAGGAGCGCGCGATCCGGCGCGCGGTTGAGCTCCACCGGGTTAGGGAGGAAAGAACATGCAAGGTCCCAAGATTGACAAGGTGATCTTCTGGGTAGCGTTGATCGTCATTCTCTGCTTCTCCGTGCCGCTCGTGCTGTTTCCTTCGGAAGGCAAGGCGGTGCTCGACACCGCGTTGAGCTGGACCACGAAAACGCTCGGCTGGGGCTACCTCTGGTTCACGATCGGGGCCTTCGGTGTTCTCCTGTACTACGCGCTGGGCAAGTTCGGCGACGTGCGTTTCGGCGGCCCGGACGCCAAGCCGGAGTTCTCGCTGCCCAGTTGGGTGGCGATGCTCTTCTGCGCCGGCATCGGTGCGAGCGTCATGTACTGGGGAACCATCGAGTGGGCCTACTACTACTCCGGCCCTCCCTTCGGAATGGAGCCCAAGTCCAGGGAGGCCACCGAGTGGGCCGCGACGTACGGCCTCTTCCACTGGGGCTTCACCGCATGGGCGGTCTACTGCATTCCCACCCTGCCGCTGGCCTACCTGTACTGGAACCGCAAGCGCCCGGTCCTGCGCCTTTCCGCCGCCTGCGCCGGCGTCATCGGCGACCGGGCGGCGAAGGGCATTCCCGGCAAGATAATCGACGTGCTGTTCATGTTCGGTCTGATCGGCGGCGTCGGCACCTCCATCGGTCTGGGTACCCCGATGCTTTCCGCCGGCCTGGCGGAGCTCTTCGACCTCGAGCGCACCTTCAAGCTCGACGTGATCGTCATCGCGATCTGGGGTGCGATATTCGGCTTCAGCGTGTACTCCGGTCTGGAGAAGGGCATCAGGGTCCTGAGCGACATCAACCTGTGGCTGATCGTTTTCGTGCTCGCGTTCACGTTCCTGTTCGGCCCGACCATCTTCATTCTGGACACCTTCACCAACAGTATCGGGCTCCTGGTTCAGAACTTCGTGGAGATGAGCTTCTACGTCGACCCGATCAACAAGGGAGAGAACTTCATCGCCGCGGCGTCCGAGGGCAAGTCCTATGTCGACGCCGGCGGCACCTTCCCGGAGTGGTGGACGGTCTTCTACTGGGCATGGTGGATCGCCTACGCTCCGTTCATGGGACTGTTCGTGGCCCGCATATCGCGCGGGCGCACGATCCGCGAGCTCATCGCGGCGGAGATTCTCGGCGGCTCGCTCGGATGCTGGGTGTTCTTCGCCGTTCTCGGCAACACCAGCATGTTCTTTCAGCTCGAAGGCACGCTCGACATGAGCGCGATGGTCGCGGACGGCCAGGCGCCCGAGGCGATCATCGCGACCATCGTGGCCATCGGCGACCGGGTGCTGCCCTTCGGCGTTCCCCTGCTCATCGTGTTCGTGGTGCTCGCCTTCATCTTCGGCGCGACCACGATGGACTCATCGGCCTACACCCTGTCCTCGGTCGCCACCCGGGAGCAGAAGGAGTCCGCGGAGCCCGCCCGATGGCATCGCTTCTTCTGGGCGATCGCGCTCGCGGTGGTTTCCCTGTCGCTGATGTTCGCGGGCGGCAAGGACAGCTTGAAGGCGCTGCAGGCGGCCTCGGTGGTGGTGGCGCTACCGCTCATGGTGGTGCTCATCCTGATGACCATGTCGTTCATGAAATGGCTCAAGGAGGACTACCCGGCGGCAGGAGGGACCAGAATCTCCATCGCCGCGAGCCCCTCGAAGAGCGAGTGAAGGAGAGTCCGGCTCGATTCCCGGGAAACAGCAATTCTTGAGAGGTAGACAGCATGGCCGATCGAATCATTCCCCCCTTCGGCGGATTCGTCGTCTATCCCGACGAGGGAGGCAACATCTTCGAGCGCATGTTCGGCTCTTCGCGCCCGGCCGGCCCCGCCGAGGAGCCGAGTGCGATGACCCCGCTGGTGGACATCTACGAGGACGACGACGCGGTGACGGTGACCACCGACCTTCCCGGCGTGAGGAGGGAAGACGTGCAGCTCTCCTATACCGACGGCGCCCTCACCATCAATGCCGAAGTCCGCAGGCCGGAGCGGCAGGGAGGGCGCTGGATCAAGCATGAGCGGCGCGTCGGCACCTACGTGCGCACGCTTCATCTGAGCGGCAATGTCGACCCGGCCAACATCTCGGCGAGCATCAACGACGGGGTACTGCAGTTGACCGTCTCGAAACCGAAGAAGACCGAATCACGGAAGATCGACATTGCCATCGGGTAGAGCCCGGGGCCGGCCGCACCGGATCCGGATCTCGCGGGAGGCTGCGGCCGGAGAGCCGGGGAACGCGGTGGCGGTGGCGAAACCGACGCGAGGAAGCTCGGGTGCGGGCTGAGCGGAACATCTTCAGTCACGAGCACTACCGGGCGGTACGCCGGCCTCTGCTCGAGGCGGAGACCCTGCCCGCGTGGTGCTACACCTCGCACGCGTTCTACGAGCGGGAGGTCGAGCGCATCTTCCGCAAGGAGTGGAACTTCATCGGACGCGCGGAACGCATACCGAATCACGGGGACTACTTCACTCTCGAGTTCGCTGGAGTGCCGGTGGTGGTGGTGCGCGGGCGAGACGGCGAAGTGCGGGCCTTCTCCAACGTCTGCCGTCATCGCGGAGCGCGGATCATGGTCGGCGAGGGGAACGCCGGACGTCTTCGGTGCCCCTACCACAGTTGGAGCTACCGCCTCGACGGGCGACTCGAGCGCGCCCCCGAAATGCACGAGACGCGCGGTTTCAACCGGAACGACTACGCGTTGAAGCAGGTGCGGCTCGAGACCTGGGCGGGGTTCATGTTCATCAACTTCGACCCGGATGCGGTCGATCTGACGACCTTCCTCGGCGACCTGCCGGAGCTCACCGCGCCGTACCGCTTCGAGGACATGACCTGCGTGCGCCGCCGGGAGTACGACCTCGCCTGCAACTGGAAGATCTATGTCGAGAACGCGATGGAGGCGTACCACGTACCCACCGTGCACACGCAGACGATCTCCCGGCAGAAGCGCGAGAACAACCCGCCGATCCCGTCCGCGGGCGGCTACTGCGGCATCTTCACCCGCCACGAAGGAAGCCGGGCCATCCTCCCCGGCGAGCCGGGATTCCCGCACATTCCCACCCTGAGGGGGCAGAGCGCCCGCGGCACCTACTACATCCTCATCCATCCGAGCACGATGTTCGGATGCACGCTCGACTGCATGTGGTGGCTCGAGCTGCATCCCCGCGGGCCCGAAGAAACACGCCTCACCGTCGGCTCCTGCTTTCCGAACGAGACCCTTGCCCGGGACGATTTCGACGCCCTGATCGGCAGCTACTACCGGCGCTGGGAGACCTCCATCATGGAGGACAACGTCATCTCCGAGCAGCAGCAGGAGGGGATGCGCTCTCCTTTCGTCACGCCCGGTCGTCTCTCCTACCTCGAGCCGCTGGTGCACACCGTCGCGAACTGGGTGCTGGACCGGGTGCTCGGCGACGAGGAGGCGCAGGGGGTGAGCCGCCCCGAGTCCATCCACGCCTGACCTCCCAGGGCTGATTGGTGCTCTTGACCGTGTCCAATAGATTCAAGGGGTTATGTCGCTCGCCGAGCGTTTCGAGCGAAGTCGTCGCCAAGCGAAGAAAGCGCTTCTGCATCAAGGAGCTACGCTGTCTGGCGGCGGTCGAGGACGCCCGCGAACT
>CAYFYD010000433.1:0-3794 GCA_964347195.1 uncultured Ectothiorhodospiraceae bacterium | reverse complement strand
GCGGGAATCCATGTGCGCTGAGCGAACACGGACGCAATCGGCCGGGGGCGCCGCACCGGCGCGAAGGGCCGGCGCGGCGGGGCGTGCCCTGGACATTGCGCGGGCCGCGCTCGCCGCCGAGGCGCAGGCGGTGGCGGCGCAGGCCGATCTCCTGGACGCCGACTTCGAGCGGCTCGTCGCGTACCTCGCGAGTGCGGACCCCGCGCTCTTCGTCTCCGGGACCGGAAAGTCGGCGCTGGTCGCCCGGCGGCTCGCGGGCACTCTCGCGAGCATCGGTACCCGGGCCGTTTCCCTTCGTCCGAGCGACGCTCTGCACGGAGAGGTGGGCATGGTGCGTCACGGCGACGTGCTGCTGGCGATCAGCAAGAGCGGCGGGACGGAAGAGCTGGTCGCGCTCGCACGGGCGGCGAAGGGGCGGGGCGCCCGAATCGCCGCCATGGCGTGCCGCGTCCCCTCGGCGCTCTCGCGCATGGCGGACTGGACCCTGCGCGTCCCGACCGGACCGGAGGCCGCGGATGTGGAGCTCCCCACCGCCAGCAGCCTCGCAATGGCGGCGCTGGGCGACGCGCTGGCGGTGGCCCTCATCGACGCCACCGGCTTCGACGTCGAAGACTTCGCCCGCAACCACCCCGCCGGCAACCTGGGCGCCCTGCTCGCCTCCCGGGTCGAGGACCTGATGCGGCCGTCGCCGGAGGAAGTCGCGCTGGTGCGCGAGGGGGACGACATCTCTTCGGTGCTGGTCGCGATGACCGAGCGCCCCGCAGGTGCCGCCCTGGTCGCGGACGCCGCCGGCCGTCTCGCCGGCATCGTCACCGACGGAGACGTCCGCCGGGGGCTCGAGCAGGGAGCGGAGGAGTTCCTGCGGGCGAGAGTCGGCGACATCATGAGCCGCAACCCCATCACCTGCCGCTCGGGCGCCTCCGCGGTCGAGGCCCTCCGGCTCATGGAGTCGGGCCGGCGCAAGGTGTACGTGCTGCCGGTGGTCGATGCGGACCGGCACATCCTGGGTCTGGTCCGGATGCACGATCTCGCGACCGTGCAGTTGCGCGCCGTCGAGGCGGACGACTGACGATGCCGGCGCCCTTCACCTGGATCTCCGGTCCCTGCGTCATCGAAGGCTACGAGGTGTGCGCGGAGGTCGCCGAGCGCCTCGCCTCGGTGCAGGCACGCCATCCGGAGCTGCGCGTGGTGTTCAAGTCCTCCTTCGACAAGGCGAACCGATCCTCGGTCGAGTCCTTCCGGGGACGCGGGCTCGACGCGGGACTCGGGGTGCTCGCGACGGTCAAGCGGGACTTCGGCCTGCCCATTCTCACCGACATTCACGAACCCCGTCAGGCCGCGCCGGTGGCGGAAGTCGCCGACATCCTGCAGGTGCCCGCCTTGCTCTGCCGCCAGACGGACCTGCTGGTGGCCGCCGCGCGCACCGGACGCTGCGTCAACGTGAAGAAGGGTCAGTTCCTCTCACCCTGGGAGACCGGGAACATCGTCGCCAAGCTGCGCAGCGCGGGCTGCGACGACATCATGCTGACGGAGAGGGGCACGAGCTTCGGCTACAACAACCTCGTGGTCGACTTCCGGTCGCTGCCCGTCATGCGTGCGACCGGCGCCCGGGTCATCTACGATGCGGGCCACTCGGTGCAGTTGCCGGGAGGGCGGGGCGACACGTCGGGGGGCCAGGCCGAGTTCATCGTGCCTCTGGCCCGGGCCGCGGTCGCCATGGGATGCGACGGCATCTTCGTCGAGACCCATCCCGATCCGGCCCGGGCCCGCTCCGACGGACCCAACTCGCTTCCCCTCGGGGAGCTCGAACCTTTCGTCGCCACCGTCCTGCGACTCCGCGCCGCGCTCGCCGATGCCCCCCCTCTGGGCCAGGGATAGACGCCGGCGCATCCAGGCGACAGCGAAAGCGATCCGCCTGATCGCCTTCGACGTCGACGGCGTCATGACCGACGGGGGGATCATCCTGATCGGAGCCGGCGAGGAAGCGAGGCGCTTCGACGTCCGCGACGGCATGGGAGTGGTGATGGCGCGAGACGCGGGGCTCATGACCGCGATCATCTCGAGCCGGACCTCGGTGACGGTCCGACGGCGGGCCGCGGAGCTTCGCATCGACGCCGTCTACGAGGGACACGAACGCAAGGAGCGGGCGCTCGAGATGCTCCTCGAGGAGCAGGCGTTGCGCGCGGAGGAAGTCGCCTACATGGGCGACGATCTCCAGGACCTGCCGGTGATGAACCGGGTGGGCCTGCCCATCGCGGTGGCCGACGCGCGCCCGGAGGTGATGCGGCGGGCGCTCCACGTTACCCGGGCCTTCGGGGGCCACGGCGCGGTGCGCGAAGCGGTCGAGTGGCTCCTCGAAGCACGGGGCGAGAAGCGTTCGGTGCTGAAGCGGCTCACAGCGGGCGATTGATCCGCAGCACCGCGGGCTGATGGTGGTGATCGATGTCGAACACGATGTCGGCGCGCCCCGGCATCTCCTCGAGGAGATGCCGGGTGATGCGCTCGTAGTGCGCGATGAAGCGCCCGAGCTCCGCATCGCTCATCACCCGTGACGGGACGCTCCCCGTCCCCTCCCGCTCGACCCGCTTCCTGAGCTTCTCCTCCTGCAGTCGCCGCCATTCGAAGACCCGGCCCATGTCCGCGACCCGCAGCATGATCTGCACGTCGATGCGCTCGAAGAGGGCGCGGTAGGGCCCCGCGAGGGCGCTGTTCACCGCCCCGCGCCAGCGTCCGGCGGCGTCCTCGTCGCGCTCGAGCGCGTTGACGGGGACGGCGAGCGCCACCGCGGACTGGGGCCGGGCCCCGACGCACCAGCCTTCGAAGAGCACGTGGTCGGCCCTTCCCTCGTGCACCGGCCACGCGCCGCGCGGCCGCCGCTCGTCGGTCGCCTTGTCGAAGGAGGGCAACGCGGCGCGATCGCCCGGGCGCAGCGCCAGCAGGCGATCGATGGTCGCGAGCCCGAGCGCGGGGTCGTGGGTGCCGGGCGGCCCACGGGTCGCGAGGAGGGGATGCACCTCCCGGCCGAGGCGCTGCCGCTCCGCGCGGGTGCGGTACAGGTCGTCGATGGAGAGCACCGCGGTGCCGGCGCCGAAGCCCTCGCGCAGCACCACCGCGAGCAGGGCGCCGAGCGTCGACTTCCCCGATCCCTGCCCTCCGGTGAGGCCGACCACGATGGTGCGCCCCGCCCGCTCTCGGGCGCGCTCGAGCCACGCCGCGAGGGGCAGGTACATCGCCGGGAGCCACGGGCCGAGGTCGGCGTCGATCGCCATCGCCTCGCACACGCGCCGGAAGAAGGGGCGGCACACCCGCACTCCGCGCGCGAGCTCCTCTTCCGAGAGAAAGCGCTGTCCGCGGGGCCATTCGATGGGCGCGCTCATGCGTGGCATTGAAGCACTGCCCCCGGGGGAAGGTCGAGCGGGCTCGGGGCGAGCGGGGGCGCGGGAGCCGGATACCACGGTGCGATGGGCCTGCGAACCCGCACACTGTCCTGCCGGCGCGGGTGGACGATCCGCACCACCGCTTTCAGCCTCTCGGTCACGCTTCGGTCCCGCCATCGTCCCGGCTTCGGGGGGACGCAGGGGTATCCGTTTGCCCTGCATCCGGTAGGCGCACACCGATAGCGATCCGGGTCGGAGGCCGATTCCCGCGCCCTTCCCGGTGTGGAAGGCTGTGCCGCCGAGTGCATGGGATCTGATGGCGCCAACGGACCGCAACCGGAGCCCGCCCACATCGGCTCGCCCTCAGGACCATTCAGAAGTCGAGTTGCGGGGTTCGAAGTACTGGAATCAGGCGAT
>CAYFYD010000432.1:0-3811 GCA_964347195.1 uncultured Ectothiorhodospiraceae bacterium | reverse complement strand
ATCCCGAAGCTCGGAGTCTGAAGCCGTCAAGCCGACTTTTGAAGAGCCCTGGGCATACAGGGCCTTGCCTTGCGGTGTCTCAACGATGTTGGCAGAGAGGGGCCGGCTGACCCTCCTCGTGCAAAGGGGCCATCCCACACCATTACCTCACCGATAGAAAGGTGCGCCGCTCGCACCGCTTGCGAAGCGCTCCTTGGGTGGTGGTACGCATGGCGGCAGGGCGGCGAACATGGCACTTCGCAGCAAAGAGGTGCCGGACGCTCCCGGGCGCCGCGTGGTGGGGGGTGAGACCCGCGGGTCAGGCCTGGCGGCGCGCGGCGCCGCGCGCGCCGCCCCCCGCCTTCGCTCCTGCGCGGCGCCGGCAGGGCGACCACCCGTTCCAGGTGGGGCCAGGAAGCGCTGCGGTGGGGGATCGCCATCGCCTCGACGAAGTGCTCCTGGAAGCGCGGCTCGACCGCCGTCTCGATCTTCTGGATGCGGCGCACCACGTCCTCGATCTCTGCACGCGCGCGCTTGTCGAGCAGCGCGATGCGCGCGCCCGTGCCGGCGGCGTTGCCGGCCGACGTCACGTGCTCGAGCGCGCAGTCCGGCACCATGCCGAGCACCATCGCGTACTTCACGTCGATGTGGCTGCCGAAGGCACCGGCGAGACGCACCCGGTCCACGCCGTCCACGCGCAGGTGGTCCATCAGCAGCCGTACCCCCGCGTAGAGCGCCGCCTTCGCGAGCTGGATGGCGCGCACGTCGTTCTGGGTGATCCGCAGCGGCACCTCGCCACGGTGGAGGAGGTAGCTGAAGGTGCGCCCCTCGGGGACGATGCGATCGCTTCTCCCGGCGAGACTCCCGTCCACGACCCCGTCGGCGTCGATGATGCCGGCGAGGAACATCTCGGCGATCGCCTCGATGATGCCGGAGCCGCAGATCCCGGTGATGCCGCTCCCCGCGCTCGCTTCCGCGAAGCCCGGCTCGTCCGACCACGGCTCCGCGCCGATGACCCGGAAGCGCGGCTCGAGAGTGCGGGGATCGATGCGCACCCGCTCCACCGCGCCGGGCGCCGCCCGCTGCCCGCAACTGATCTGGGCGCCTTCGAAAGCGGGGCCGGTGGGGCTCGAGCAGGCGAGCATGCGATGGCGGTTGCCGAGCATGATCTCGGCGTTGGTGCCCACGTCCACGACCAGGCTCATCTCGTCGCGCAGGTAGGGCGCCTCCGAGAGCAGGACCCCCGCCGCATCGGCGCCGACGTGCCCGGCGATGCAGGGAAGCACGTACACCCGGGCATCGGGATGCACCTCGATCCCGAGCGCGCGCGCCTTCGAGACCACCGCCTCGTCGGTCGCGAGCGCGAAGGGCGCTCCGCCGAGCTCGATCGGATTCATGCCGAGCAGCAGGTGGTGCATGATGGGGTTGCCGACGAAGGTGATCTCGAGGATGTCGGTGACCTCGACCGAGGCGTCCTCCGCCACCGCCCGCGCGAGCGCGTCGATCGCCGCCCGGACCGCCACGGTCATCTCCTTCTCGCCTCCGGGATTCATCATCACGTAGGAGACGCGGCTCATGAGGTCCTCGCCGAAGCGGATCTGGGGGTTCATCACTCCCGAAGAGGCGACGACCTTCCCGGTAGAGAGATCGCACAGATGCGCCGCCACCGTGGTGGAGCCCACGTCCACCGCGAGCCCGAACACCCGGTCCTTGTAGCCCGGCCACACCCCGATGATCCCGGACTCGTCGTGGATCGCGACGGTGACCTTCCAGTCGTCCTCGCGCAGCGTCTCCTGCAGGCCGTGGAGCACCTCCGGGTCGCAGCCGAGGCGCGACAGGCGCCACTCGAACTCGAGCGCCTCCTTCAGCCGGCGCAGGTCCGACGCGGGGTCGTGCATGTCGGGCTCCTGCACTTCCACGTAGTGCAGATGCACCATGGGGTTCATCTCGATGTCGTGGACCTCGACCCGCTTGCGCACGACCTGGCGGTGGACCTGGCTCTCCGGCGGCACGTCGATCACCGCGTCGCCGAGGATGGCGGTGGAGCAGCCGAGCCGGCGTCCCTCCGCGAGCGGGTTCTCGCTCGCGTAGCGCGCCTCGACCTCGCCGGCGGGGCTCAGGTGAGCGGGGGCGGAGTCGATGCCATGCTTGGCGAAGGCGCCGGCGCTCTGCACCACCTGGCAGCGGCCGCAGATGCCTCTCCCCCCGCAGACGGAATCGAGGTCGACCCCCAGGGCGCGCGCCGCCTGCAGGACCGTGGTGCCGGCGGGAAAGCGCCCGCGGCGTCCGGAGGGAGTGAAGACGACGAGGGCTTCTTCAGGCACGGCGGCGGCGGCCTTCCCGGCGGCCGCGCGCGCCCTCGACCCCCCTTCCGATCGGGGGCGTGCGGTACTTGCGGATCCAGCGGCGGCAATCCGGGTCGTGCCCCATCATCACGTCCGCCCCGAGCACCGCCTGGAGCACGCTCTCCTCGAGCGGGTTGGTGATCGCGGAGGTGAGCCCGGCCGCGATCGCCATGGTGAGGAAGGCGCTGTTGACGCCCGGCCGGTTGGGCAGCCCGAAGCTCACGTTGGAGGCGCCGCAGGTCGAGTTGACGCCGAGCTCCTCGCGGAGCCGGCGCACGATGTGCATGACCTGGCGCCCGGCCCGGTTGATCGCGCCGACCGGCATGACGAGGGGGTCCACCACCACGTCGGAGCGAGGGATGCCGTGGTCCTCCGCGCGCTCGACGATCTTCTTCGCCACCGCGAAACGCTGGTCCGGGTCCTCCGAGATCCCGGTCTCGTCGTTCGAGATGGCCACCACCGCCGCACCGTGCTTCCTGACCAGCGGGAGCACCGACTCCAGGCGCTCTTCCTCTCCGGTGACGGAGTTGACGAGGGCCTTGCCCCGGTACGCCTCGAGGCCCCTCTCCAGAGCGGCCACGATCGAGGAGTCGATGGACAGCGGCACGTCGGTGATCGACTGCACGAGGCGCACCGCCTCGGCGAGGATCCCGGGCTCGTCGGCGAGGGGAATGCCGGCGTTGACGTCCAGCATGTGGGCCCCGGCCGCGACCTGGGCGAGTGCGTCGGACTCCACCCGGGTGAAGTCGCCGGCCGCCATCTCGGCCGCGAGCACCTTGCGCCCGGTGGGATTGATGCGTTCGCCGATCACCACGAAAGGGCGCTCGAACCCGATGACCACTTCCCGGGTGGGGGAAGTGACGACGGTGTCGGTCATAGTGCGGCCCTCCTGGCCGGCGGGAGGTCGTCTCCCGGCCGCCACGGCCGGCGCTCTCCGAGCACCGCCGAGGCGTCGATGATCTCCGCTATCGCCTCCTCCTGGCGATAGGCCATCACGTGCACCCCCGCCACTCCCTCGATCTCCCGGATCTCCTGGATCGTCTCGACGCAGAGGCGTCGCCCCTCCATCCGGGGCGAGCGGGCGCGGGCGAGCCGGTCGATCGTGGCCGCGGGGATGTGCACGCCCGGCACGTGGGCGAGGATCCACCGCGCCGCGCGGGCCGAGGCGAGGGGACCGACGCCGACGAGGATGGAGCAGCGCCGGTCGAGGCCGCGGTCGCGCACCCGGGACATGAAGCGGCGCAGGCGCGGCACGTCGAAGCAGTACTGGGTCTGTGCGAACTGCATCCCGGCCTCGATCTTCTTCTCGAAGCGGTCCACCCGGAAGTCGAGCGGCGGCACGAAAGGGTTGGCGGCGCCGCCCACCAGGACCTGGGGGGGCCGGCTGACGGGCCGTCCGCTCTCGAAGCGCGACTCGTCGCGCATCCTGCGCACCAGGGAGATGAGCGAGACCGCGTCGAGGTCGAAGACCGGCTTCGCGGCGGGAT
>CAYFYD010000431.1:0-3835 GCA_964347195.1 uncultured Ectothiorhodospiraceae bacterium | reverse complement strand
GCGTGCTGTGAGACGTGATCTCCAGCACGAAGTCCGCTCCCTTGGGCTCTTCCCAGACCTTGTACGAACGCCGTTTGTGGTTGGCCGCCCCCAGCACCACGAACACGTCAGGTGCCACCACCGCCTTCGGATTGCCTTCCTCGAAGTAGACGAACATGTTCGCGGAGACGTAGATGTCGTTCCGGTCACGGAAGTACCTCGCCAGCGCATCGTTTGCGTACCAGAGCGGGATACGCTGGAAGTCCGTCTCCGCCACCGGCTGATCGTCCGAGTCCGGATAGTCAATCGCAGCGGGACGGGGTGCGGAAGCGGGTCGAGAGAAAGCGGGCTGATTCATCCTGAACCCTCCGGGATGGGGAAGCATCCATCGCGGTAACCGGAGCCACTATGCTACTTCACCGGAGCGACCGTGTTGGAGTGGAACGAAGGTCTGGTCACAACGGCGCATGGCGACTGTAGCGTCGGCGAGTTCCGGCCGGACGATCGCGGAGCGTCCGAGGGAAACCATGCTCCAGGGATGGTATGTCTCCGGTGGTCGATTGGGATGTGCCGGAGAGCCATTTTGCGAAGCCGTGGCCGCTCCGAACAGGGAAAATCTTCCCGATCGACGTAGGAATT
Source organism: uncultured Ectothiorhodospiraceae bacterium (assembly GCA_964347195.1). Classification (GTDB taxonomy): domain Bacteria; phylum Pseudomonadota; class Gammaproteobacteria; order HK1; family HK1; genus JAJEAD01. The sequence continues at coordinate 3,217 of CAYFYD010000431.1, read as the reverse complement.
CGCCCCGAAGGCGGCGGCCCTCACCCAGCGTTCACGCAGTCCAACGGGCGATGCGCGGGATCTCCGGATGAGGGAGGAGGCCGATCGTGAACGGAGGCGGGACGCGGTGTGCGTGATGCGCAGTGCCCGCCACATCCCGCGGACAAGCCCGCCCGCGAAACGAAGCGGCCTCGCCACCTCCGGCGGCGCGGCATCGGGCGCCTCGGGTCCAGGACTCTTCAAAACTCGAGTTTCGGGGTTCGTTGACCGCGATGGATTCCCGCTTTCGCGGGAATGACGGAAGGGGGGCAGGAATGAGGGGCCCGGACGGCCGGACGAACGCCCGACATCGACTTCTGCATGTTCCTGGCCTCGGGCCATTGCTCGGCCCGCCGGCGAATGGGACTTGCGCTATCATCGCCGTCCGTCCTTCCCCCGGCCCCGCGCCATGCAGTCCGCCGACACCGTGATTTCCGCCCGGTGGGTCGTGCCGGTCGTGCCCCGGGGCGCGGTCCTCGAAGACCACGCGCTGGTGATCGAGGGCGCTCGCATCAGGGATCTGCTGCCGCGCGCGGAAGCGAAGGCCCGCTACCGGGCGGCCGAGGAAGTGCCCCTGGACTCCCACGCGCTCATTCCCGGTCTCGTCAACGCCCATACCCACGCCGCGATGACCCTGTTCCGGGGCCTCGCCGACGACCTCGACCTGTGGACGTGGCTCAACCGGCACATCTGGCCGGCCGAATCGCAGTGGGTCGACGAGACTTTCGTGCGCGACGGCACCCGGCTCGCCGCGGCCGAGATGCTGCGCGGCGGGACCACCTGCTTCAACGACATGTACTTCTGCCCGGACGTTGCGGCGCAGGTGTGCTCCGAAGCCGGCCTGCGGATCGTCATGGGTCTGATCGCGCTCGACTTCCCGACCGGGTGGGCGAACGGCCCGGACCAGTACCTCGAGAAGGGGGTCGAGGTGCACGAGCGCTTCGCGGAGGACCCCCTCGTGGGAAGCGCATGGGCGCCCCACTCCCCCTACACCGTCTCCGACGGGCCTCTCGAAGGGATCCGGGCGCTCGCGGACGAGCTGGACATCCCGGTGCACATGCATGTCCACGAGACCGCGCACGAGGTGGAGAGCGCCCGGGCCGAGCACGGAGAGCGCCCCCTCGAGCGCCTCGAGCGCCTGGGCCTTCTCGGCCCCCGCCTGATCGCGGTGCACATGACGCAGCTCGAGGCGGGCGATTTCCCGCGTCTCGCCGAGAGCGGCGCCCATGTCGTGCACTGCCCGGAGTCGAACCTCAAGCTCGCGAGCGGGCGCTGCCCGGTCGGCGAGCTGCTCGAGGCCGGAGTCCCGGTCGCGCTCGGCACCGACGGCGCGGCCAGCAACAACGATCTCAGCATGCTGGGGGAGATGCGCACCGCGTGCCTGCTCGCGAAGAGCGAGGCGGGCGACGCGGCTGTGCTGCCCGCGGCCTGCGCGCTCGAAGCGGCCACCCTGGGCGGGGCGCGCTGCCTCGGACTGGAGGGGAGGATCGGCAGCCTCGAGGTCGGGAAGGAGGCGGACGTGGTGGCGGTCGATCTGTCGCCGCCGGAGACCTCGCCCGTCTACCACCCGGTCTCCCAGATCGTCTACTCGGCGTCGGCGCAGCAGGTGAGCGACGTCTGGGTCGCCGGGCGCAGGGTGCTGGCGGGACGGCAACTGCTCTCGATGGACGCGAAGGAAGTGACCCGCCGGGCCGAGGAGTGGCGGCAGCGCATCTCGAGCCACCGGTGAGCGCTCTCGACCCGCCCAACGTCGACCGCCGCGAGCGCGCCCGCTTCGATGCCCTCGCCGCCCGCTGGTGGGACCGCCAAGGCGTTTTCCGGACCCTGCACGAGATCAACCCCGTGCGCCTTCGCTTCGTCGAGCAGCGTGCCCGCCTCGGCGGTGCCCGGGTGGTGGACGTGGGCTGTGGCGGGGGCATCTTCGCCGAAGCCCTCGCCCGCCGGTGCGCCGAGGTCACGGGGGTCGACGCCTCGGAAGGCGCGCTCGAGGTCGCCCGGATGCACATGGAGGGGGAGGGGCTCTGCATCGAATACCGGCACGACACGGCGGAGTCCCTGGCCGCGGAGCGCCCCGGGCACTACGACACGGTGGTGTGCATGGAGCTGCTCGAGCACGTCCCCGACCCCGCCTCGCTGGTGCGGGCCTGTGCCGGCCTCGCCCGCCCCGGGGCCGGGATCTTCTTCTCGACCCTGAACCGCACCGCGAAGTCCTTTCTGCTCGGGATCATCGCCGCGGAGCACCTGCTCGGGCTGCTCCCCCGGGGCACCCACGACTACGGGCGCTTCCTGCGACCCTCGGAGCTCGATGCGATGGGCCGCCGCGCCGGCCTCTCCCTGCGCGGTCTCGCCGGCCTGCGCTACAACCCGCTCACCCGGAACGCGCGGCTCGGGTCCGATGTGGGGGTGAACTACCTCGCGTGGTTCGCGAAGGACTGAGCCGCGTGCCCCCTGGCTCCGGGCGCAGCGCGGGGGCCTCCCCGCGCGCGGTCGAAGCGGTGCTCTTCGACCTCGACGGCACCCTCGCCGACACCCTGCCCGACCTCGCGGCGGCCATGAACTCGGCGATCGCGGAGCACGGCTTCCCGCCGCTCGCCCCCTCGCGCTACCGCGGCGCGGTCACCGGGGGCAGCATGGCCATGATCCGCAGCGCGCTGGGCGCCGCCTTCGACCCGGAGGCGGCGCAGCGGATCCGCCGCCGCTTTCTCGACCTCTACGCCGGCCGGATCGCCGCGCATACCCGCCTCTTTCCCGGAACCGACGCCGTCCTGGGCGAGATCGAGGCGCGCGGACTGGCGTGGGGGATCGTGACCAACAAGCCCGAGGCGCTGACCCGCCGCCTGCTCGACGCCCTCGGCATCGCCGCGCGCGCCTCCTGCGTGGTGTGCGGGGACCGCGTCGCCCCCCCGAAGCCCCACCCCGAGCCGGTGCTCCACGCCTGCCGGACCCTTTCCGCAGCCCCCGCGCGCTGTCTCTTCGCGGGCGACTCGCCCCAGGACGTGGCGGCAGGGCGGGGGGCGGGGGTCCGGACCCTGGTCGCCCTCTACGGGTACCTGCCGGAAGGGGACGACGCGCAGCGCTGGGGAGCGGAGGGCTGCCTCGAGCGGCCCGCGGACCTGCTCGACTGGCTCGGGGACCAGGGCTGACTGGTTCTCTTGACCGTGTCCAGTAAATTCAAGGGGGCATGTCGATCGCCGAGCGT
>CAYFYD010000430.1:0-3841 GCA_964347195.1 uncultured Ectothiorhodospiraceae bacterium | reverse complement strand
GCCTGATTCCAGTACTTCGAACCCCGCAACTCGACTTCTGAATGGTCCTGTCGACACGCGTCCCGTGGTCGAAGACGCGCGGAGAGGCGGCTATCATGGGCATCGCCCGCGGAACGGGGGAGGCGACAAAGACCTGCGTGATGCGAACCCGGCTCCTCAGTCCAATCCGCTTGCCTCTGTCTCGCTCCCCTGCCGTCCGCCGCACCCGGGCAGGGGACGGTGGACGGCAACGCGGACCCCCTGCGCGAGCACCGGTCCCGACCCCTCCGGACCATCGCCGGAGGCCGGGGCTCGGCCGCCCCGGGGAGCGGCCGCCGGACCTTCTCCTCCGTGGCAGGAGGGCCCGGTCCCGACCGGCGCTCGACTTTCCGAGCGACACGCCGGGTCGGGTGCGGGATCCGCGGCCCGAGAGACCACACCGGCCCATGGAGCTCGCACCATGAACGAGAGGCAAGCGATGCGACCGGGCCGCAGGGGCAATCGCGCTTCCGCGACCGCCACATCGTGCGCCGCCCTGTTCGCCGCTTCGCTCGGCCTTGCACCGCCGGCGCTCGCGCAGAGCGCATCCCCGGCGTGGACGATGCCCACCCCCCATGCGCCGGACACCTTCCTCACCGCCAACGTGCAGGGGTTCGCGGAAGATCTCGCCGCGGTGAGTGCGGGAACCATCCGCATCGAGGTCCGAAGCGGCGGCCGACTTCTCGCCCATGGGGACATCGAGGAGGCGGTGCGTGAAGGCAGGGTCCCGATCGGCGAGTTCATGCTCTCGAGGCTCGCCTCCGCAGACCCCCTCTTCGGGGCCGACACCGTCCCCTTCCTCGCCTCGGGGTACCGAAAGGCGGAGAGACTGTGGAAGGCGTCGAGGGCCGCCATCGAGCGCCGCCTCGAGGAGCGGAACCTGGTGCTGCTCTTCGCGGTGCCGGTGCCGCCGCCGGTTCTCCTCACGCACCGCCCGCTCGAGGATGCCGCCGCCCTTCGTGGTCTCAAGTTCCGGGTCCCGGCCGACGGGGCGGGCGAAGGGCTTGCCCAACTGTTATCGGTATCGCGTCGCCTCGGCTCGGTGCCGGTGCCCGCGGGCACCTGGGCACTGTCCGCCGCCTTCGACGACGGGCTCCTGGACGCGATGCTGCTGCCGCCTCCACAGGCCCTCGGCCTCGAAGCGCAGCGCTTCGCTCCCTACGTCTACCAGGTGCGTCCCTGGCTGCCGAAGAGTGCCGTGGTCATGAACCGCGGGGTGTACGAAGCCCTCGCCCCCTCCTTGCGCGACGCGCTCCTCGACGCGGCCCGCGCGGCGGAGGAGCGGGGCTGGCGCACGAGCCGCCGCGAGGCGGAGCGCCTGCTCGGCCGGATGGCGGAAGAGGGCTTCTCCCGGATGCGGGTGCCCGGGCGCCTGTGGGCCGACATCGCCAGGACCAGGCGGGAGTCCACGGTGGAGTGGACGGAGCGCAGCGGGGATGAGGGCATCGCCGTCATCGAGGCCTTCTATGCCCCCCGCTGAGGCGGGAGACCGGTATGGGTTCCGTGACCACCGGCGGGACACGGACGCGGTCTCGCCCTGGAGCGTTCCTGCCCCACCGCCCGGGAGAAGACCCGGGCGGTGGGGAGGCGGGGGAGGCTCAGCCGTCCTCGAGCAGACTGCGCAGCATCCACGCGTTCTTCTCGTGGACCTGCATGCGCTGGGTGAGAAGGTCCGCGCTCGGCTCGTCGTTGGCCCGGTCGACGAGAGGGAAGACTCCGCGCGCGGTGCGCACGATCGCTTCCTGACCTTCGACGAGACGACGGATCATGTCGGTAGCGTTCGGCTCGCCGGTCTCCTCCGGTACCGAGGAGAGCGCCGCAAACGCGGTGTAGGAGCCGGGAGCGCGGTGGCCGAGGGCCCGGATGCGTTCGGCGATGTCGTCGACCGCGACCGCGAGCTCGGTGTACTGCTGCTCGAACAGCGTGTGCAGGGTGCTGAACAGGGGGCCGGTGACGTTCCAGTGGTAGTTGTGGGTCTTCAGATAGAGGGTGTAGCTGTCGGCGAGCAGCCGGGAAAGGCCCTCGGCGATGGCGCCGCGCTCCTCGTCGGGGATGCCGATATCGATTTTCATGGTGCTTCTCCTGAGATAGAGGGGTCTGCGGACACCACTCTATGAGATTCCCGGTCGGTTGAAAATCAGAATGTACTTATCTTAATGTTCTATTCAATAGATTGATCTTCCGAAACCGGACGGCCGCCGTGAATCACCTGCCCACCGTGCGCCAGCTTCGCTACTTCTCCGCGCTGGTGGAGCACCGCCACTTTCGCCGGGCGGCGGAAGCCTGCTTCATCTCCCAGTCCGCCTTCAGCGTCGCGATCCAGGAGCTCGAGTCACTGCTCGGGGTACGACTCGTGGATCGCACCAACCGCAGGGTCACCATCACCCGTACCGGCCGGCAGGTGGCAGTGCAGGCGCGGCTGTGTCTGCGCGACCTCGAAGATCTGGTGGAGGTCGCCCGTTCCGAGCGCGATCCGCTCGCGGGCTCCCTGCACCTCGGGGTCATTCCCACCATCGCGCCTTTCCTGTTACCCCGCGTCCTGCCCCGGCTCCGGGAGACCTGGCCGAAGCTCAAGCTCTACCTCCACGAGGACACGACCGCGCGCATCCACGCGGGCCTCATGGAAGGACGCCTCGACATCCTTCTTCTCGCCTTTCCCTGTCGCTTGCGAGGGGTGGAGACCCTGCCCCTCTTTCGCGATGCCCTCCGGCTCGCCTGCCGTGAAGGGACCGGTCTCATCGACCCGGAGCGGGTGCGCTTCAACCGGCTGAACGCGGGCAGCGTGCTCCTGCTCGAGGACGGGCACTGCCTGCGCGACCAGGCGCTGGCGGCGTGTCGGCTCCGGAACCTGGACGCGGTGAGCCGCATCGATGCCAGCAGTCTGCTGACCCTGGTGGAGATGGTGGATGCCGACCTGGGGATCACCTTCCTCCCCGAGATGGCGGAGGGTTCGGCGCTGCTCCGCAACACCCGGGTGCGCACCTACCCGATGCCGGGAGGCGGACATCGGGAGATCGGCCTCGCCTGGAGACGAGGCAGCACTCGCGCCCCCCACTTCGAGAGCCTGGGAGAGTTCCTGCGCGAGCACCGCGCCTGGCATGCTGCCTCAGGGACGGACTGAGCCATCGCGACCTCGGCGCGATGGATCTTCGCCGGAATGTCCTTCCCCGTCACCTTCCACCAGCAGGACCCGGGATGCGCGCTTCTCTCCGGAAGACGGCGCTCGAGCTCCTCATCCAGCCCTCGCACGCTGCCGAAACTCCCCTCGCGTACGATCGAGCGAGGTCTGCACGGAGCGGATTCCAGGGCATCCGCGTCGTCTCCCCGAGTGAAGCTCTCGTCCCCGCGCGGGGATGCCCTGAATGCGCATCCAGGCGACAGGGCCATTCAGAAGTCGCGTTGCGGGGTCCGAAATACTGGAATCAGGAATGGATTCCCGCTTCCGCGGGAATGACGGAAGGGGCGCGAGACGCAGGAATGACGGCTATGGTGGCACGGGAACGACGGCTATGGGATGGATTCCCACCCCTGGTCGGGGTCGAGGGCAAGCTTTTGCGGGCATGACGGCTATGGTGGCACGGGCATGACGGCTATGGAGGGGTTGGCGGTTGTTGCAGGAATGACGAGGTGTGGCGTCCTGTACATTGTCTGTCATGCCCGTGCCCCTCCCGTCATGCCCGCAACCCCTCCCGTCATTCCCGCAACCCCTCCCGTCATGCCCGCAACCCCTTCCGTCATTCCCGCGGAAGCGGGAATCCATTCCGGTCGACGAATCCCGAAGCTCGGAGTCCGAAGCCGTCATGCCGACTTTTGAAGAGCCCTG
>CAYFYD010000429.1:0-3846 GCA_964347195.1 uncultured Ectothiorhodospiraceae bacterium | reverse complement strand
AATCCCGAAGCTCGGAGTCTGAAGCCGTCAAGCCGACTTTTGAAGAGCCCTGCGCAGACCAGCCCTACGCTGGCGCGGCAGGGGCGTTCCTGATACAACCCGCCGGCGCCGCGGCCGGCGCCCCCTTGCGCGGGCGGGCGAGCCGCAGCCTGCCTGCCCCGTGTACCATCCGCCGGCCGGCGCCGCGGCGCCGCGCCGGCCGGGAGACCCGAGCCTTGAGCGAATCCTCCGCCCCGCTCTTCCACGTCCTCGATCCGCGGCACTTCGACCGGGAGCGGCTGGACGAGCTGTGCACGCTGACCACGCGCATCCGCCAGCTCGCGAAGGCCCGCCTCGGCGCTCGGGCCTTGCAGACCCTGCTCCCCCACAAGCGGGCGATGCTCTACTTCACCCAGCCCTCGACCCGGACCTACCTCTCCTTCGAGAACGCCTGCCACCTGCTCGGCATTCGCACCACGGAGATCCGCAGTCCCTCGACCTCCTCGGAGTTCAAGGGGGAGAGCTTCGAGGACAGTCTGCGCACCTTCAGCTCCTACGTGGACGTGATCATCATGCGCACCTGGGGCGAGGGACACGCGCAGCAGTCGGCCGATCTGATGGACCGCATCCGCCGCCCGGTGCCGATCATCAACGCCGGGAGTGGAAAGGACGCCCATCCCACCCAGGCACTCCTCGACGTCTACACCCTGGAACGGAGCTTCGAGGCGCGCGGTGGCATCGACGGCAAGACCATCGGACTGATGGGAGACCTGAAGCGCGGGCGCACCGCCCGCTCGCTCAGCTTTCTCATGGAGCGCTACCGCGACGTGCGGCTCGTCTTCATCGCGCCGGACGCCTTTCGGATCGAGCGGGACCTCCTGGACTGGCTCACCCGGCGCGGGGTCGCCTTCTCCTGCACCGACCGGCTCCACGATGTCCTCGGCGAGCTCGACGCGCTCTACCTCACCCGCCTCCAGAAGGAATACGACACCGGAGAGGAGTCGGCCGGGTTCGACCACCGCCGCTTCAGGGTCGGGCCGGACGAGCTGAAGGCGCTGCCCGAACGCAGCATCATCATGCATCCGCTGCCGCGGGGGCCGGAGCTCGACCCGTGCGTCGATGACGATCCGCGCGCGATGTACTGGCGCCAGGAGCGCAACGGCATGTGGATCCGGGTCGCGCTGCTCGTGAAGATCTTCGGCGTGGAAGAAGACCTGCCGGACGGGCGGCGGGCGTGAGCGCCGCCCCCGGACCGACCCGACGCTACCGCTTCCCGATCACCGCGATCGCGGTGGTCGGCCTCGGAGCGCTCGTCGCGGTTGCGGTCGGCGTCTCGCTCGCCCTCGGGCTGTCGAGCGCGACGGAAAACACCCGCCGGCTGATGGCCACGCGCTCCGAGACGATCATCGACACCCTCGAGCAGAGGCTCGAGGCCCAGCTCCAGCCGGTGGCCTACCAGGCGCGCTGGATGGTCGAGCAGATCGAGCGCGGCAACGTGCAGCTCGACGACACCGCGGCGCTCGACGCGTTCATGCTCGCCGCGCTCGGCGCCACCCAGCGGGTCTCGGGGCTCGGCATCGTGGACCCGATGGCGCAGGTCCGGGGGTGGGACCGCCCTGCCCGCCGGCCGATCCTGGAGGACTGGTCGCAGCGCCCCGAGGTCCTCGAATGGCTGGAGGACGGAGCGTCCCGGTCGAGCCCGAGGTGGCAGGCTCCGATCTGGACCCCCGTGCTCGAAGAAACCATCATCAGCTACGATGCTCCCGTCCGGGTCGGCGGTGAGTTCGCGGGCATGTTCTCCCAGGCGGTCAGCGTCTCGGACCTGTCGCGCTATCTCGCGTCGATCGGCACTCGGAACGGCATCATCCCCTTCATCCTCTACGACCGCCGTCACGTCCTCGCGCATCCCCTGCTCATGGGCTGGACGCCCCGCGCCGACGACCGCGAGCAACCCCTCGTCGCCCTCCCCGACCTGGGAGACGCGGTGCTCGAACGGATCTGGACACCCGACCACGCCGAGCTCTTTCTGCTGGGGACGATGTCGGAAACGAGCGCGTCGGGAGCGACGGTGGGCGGCGACTACTATGTCTTCCTGTACCGGGACCTGCTGCGCTACGGGCCGGCGCCATGGACGATCGGCGTCTACGTGAACACCGGGACGAGCGACGTCTGGGAATGGCTCGGCGAGATCGTCCGCGCCCTGCTGACCGGCACCTACCACGGCGGCGGCAGCGACGGCGAGGAATTCGAGCGCCTGATCGCCGCGGCCCTCGCCGGAATCGCGGTGTTCCTTTGCTCCGTGGGGCTCGCGGCGTGGTTCGGCACCCGGGCGAGCCGGCCGATCAGGGCGCTCGCGAGCGCCGCCCGCTCCGTCGAATCGCAACACCTCGACCGCATCGCCGAGCTGCCGTCGAGCCGGGTCGCCGAGTTCGACGACGCGAACCGTTCCTTCAACCGGATGGTGGCCGGGCTCAAGGAGCGGGAGCTCATTCGGGAGACGCTGGGCCGCTTCGTTCCCTCCGACGTCGCCCGTACCCTGCTGAGCGAAGGCGGAGAGATCGCCCCCGAGCAGTCCGAGGCCACGGTGCTCTTCTGTGATCTCGTGAGCTTCACCTCCCTGACCGAATCGCTCGGCGCGGCGGGGATCGTCCCCCTCCTCAACGAGTACTTCGAGGCGATGGTGGAGATCCTCGAGCGTCACCGCGGGGTCGTCACCCAGTTCCAGGGCGACGCGATCCTCGCCACCTTCAACGTCCCGGTTGCGGACCCGGAGCATGCCGCCAACGCGCTCCGGGCGGCGCTCGAGATGCAGGCCGCGGTGGGGCGGCGGACCTTCGCGGGACGGCGCATCGCCAACCGCATCGGCGTCAACACCGGCCCGGTCGTCGCGGGCGCGGTCGGCGCGAAGGGCCGGCTGAGCTACACCGTCCACGGCGACGCCGTCAACCTCGCGGCCCGGCTCGAAGCCCTCAACAAGGAGTTCGGGACCACCATCCTCGTCTCGCACACTACCGTCGCCCGGGTGGACGGCTTCGGACTGCGGGCCATCGGCGAAGTCATCGCACGCGGCCAGAGCGAGCGCGTCGCGGTCTACACCCTCACACCTCCGGACGATTGAAGGCCGTGTCCCGTCGCGCCGCGACAAGCGTTCCGTCGCGCGGCGTCCGGACCGTCCCGTACCCTCCCGGCAGGGGAAGCGTCCCCCAGCATTCCGGCACCGGCGCGACCCCGAGTCCCGGTCGGTCCGCAACGCAGACGAATCCGCTGCCGAGGAGGTTGTAGGGATCGGTCAGCGTCGTTGCGAGCTCGTTGTCGAACATGCCGGTCCAGTGTAGTGTCGCGAACAGTTGTTCCGGATGTGGTGTACGATGGAGCCGGATTCAGGCATGGCATGCGATTCGGCAAGGCAAGCTGCCGCCTTGCGGGCACGTAACTCGCAACTTCCACGGAGACACGGCATGAACAGGCGATTGACCGCCATTGTCGAGCGTGAAGGAACAGGGTACGTCGCGCTGTGTCCCGAGGTGGATGTAGCCAGCCAGGGAGACAGCGTCGCCGAGGCGCGCGCAAATCTGGAAGAAGCGTTATCCCTCTTTTTCGAAGCCGCCTCGCCGGAAGAAACAGCACGTCGCGCGAAATCGGTGACGGATACAGGCTAGGACTACAGTGTAGTAAAGTCGATGCAGTTCATGGGGCAACATGCTATCTCGCGTCCAACGCGTGCGACCGGCAGGACACTGATTGCGGTGTCATTGGTGAATTGATTAGCGTTGATGTGAACGCAACGTTGCCGCAGAGCAACGGAATCTCTCTCGTGCGCGTCTCATCATGGCAACGTGATTCGCGCCAAAACCGCTGACGGATACA
>CAYFYD010000428.1:0-3885 GCA_964347195.1 uncultured Ectothiorhodospiraceae bacterium | reverse complement strand
CCCCAAACGGCGATCGACGCCGACCCGAGCGCACGGCTCGAGAACCTTCCCGCGCACGGCGTGTGGTCCCCCGCGATCACCCCGCTGCATCCCGATCTCGGCATCGATCGCGAGCGCTACGTGGCACACGCGCACTGGCTGCTCGCGAACGGGTGTCACGGACTCACCGTGTTCGGCACCACCGGCGAGGCGAACTCCTTCTCGGTCGAGGAACGCATGGGCCTGCTGGAAGCCCTCCTCGCCGCGGGAGTCGCACCCGAGCGCCTGATGGTCGGCACCGGGTGCTGCGCCCTCACCGATTCGCTCGCGCTCAGCCGGCATGCGGTGGCGAACGGGTGCCGGCAGCTCCTGATGCTGCCGCCCTTCTACTACAAGGGGGTCGGCGACGAGGGGCTCTTCGCGTCCTTTGCCCATATCCTGGAAGGCGTCGGCGACGCGGACGCGAGGCTCTTCTTCTACCACTTCCCCCGCCTCTCCGGGGTGCCGATCACCGCCGGGCTCATCGACCGCACCCGCTCTGCCTATCCAGACCTCGTGGCGGGGGTGAAGGACAGCTCCGGGGACCGGGAGCACACCCTCGCCCTCATCGAGCGCTACCCCGACCTCGCGATCTTCCCGGGGACGGAGACCCTGCTCCTCGCCGGCCTGCGCGCGGGGGGCGCGGGGTGCATCACCGCCTCGGCCAACGTCAACGTGGCCGCCATCCGCCGCCTCTACGCCGCGTGGTGCGGCTCGGGCGAGGATGCGGCCCCCCTCGACCGCGCGGTGGGCGCGGTACGCGCCGCGATGGAGCGCTACCCGATGGTGCCCGCGCTCAAGTGCATCGCCGCCCGCTTCCGGGACGATCCCGCATGGGCGACGGTGCGCCCCCCGATGCGCGCGCTCGCCCCCGAAGAGGGCTCGGACCTGGCGGCGAAGCTCGAAGCGGCCGGCTTCGAGCCCTCCTTCGCCTGAGCGGCCCTGTTTTCGCGGCGCGGGTTCGGCGCCAAGGCAGCCACCGCGGGCGCGACCTTCGTCGATGGTTCGTCGGGAAGGCGGTCGCGGGACCGCGCGTCATCCCCGCGCCCGCGCGCCTCTGGGGTCATAGAGCGCGCCGAGCGACGCTTTCGAGGGCACGCGCTCGCCTTCCACCAGAACCTCCCACGCCCCGCTCTCGACCCAGGCCCGGCTCACCCCGTCACCGTGCCGGGCGTAGCCGAGGCCGACGCCGCCCCCCAGGGTGTGCCCGTAGCTCCCGGAGGTGAGGTAGCCCACCGTCTCTCCGTCACGCAGCATCGGCTCGTGCCCGAAGAGGAGCGGCTCGGGACGCCCGAGCAGGACCTGCAACAGCCGCTTGGGCGGGGGGCGCCCGGCGTCGAGCTGGCGGGCGATCGCGTCGTGCCCGATGAAGGGCACGCGCTTGTCCATCCTGCACACCCATCGCATCCCGGCCTCGACCGGGGTGTCCACGTCCGCGACGTCGTGCCCGTAGTGCACGAACTTCTTCTCGATGCGGCAGGAGTCGAGGGCGTGCATGCCGGCGAGCACCAGGCCGTGCGCCTCGCCCGTCTCCATGATCCGGTCGAAGGCGTGCCGGGCCTGGTCGACCGGCACGTAGAGCTCGAAGCCGAGCTCGCCCACGTAGGAGACGCGCGCCGCGCGCCCGAGCGCGCAGCCGAGCTCGACCTCGCGCACCGCGCCGAAGGGAAGTGCCTCCCGGGAGAGGTCCGCGCCCGTCAGCTCGCCGGCGAGGTCGCGGCTCCCCGGCCCCATCACCCCGAACACCGCCCAGAGCGCGCTCACGTCGAAGACCGCCGCGTGCGCGTCGCCGTCGATGTGGCGCTCGAGCCACGCGAGGTCGCGCCGAGTCGCCGCCGCGCCGCTCACCACGAAGAACTCGCTCTCGGCGATCCGGGTCACGGTGAGTTCCGCTTCGATCCCTCCGCGCCCGTTCAGCCAGTGCGTGTACACGAGGCGTCCGGGCGCGATGTCGATGTCGTTGCTGCAGATGCGCTGCAGCGCGGCGCAGGCGTCGCGGCCCTTCACCACGTACTTGGAGAAGCTCGACTGGTCGAAGAGCGCCACCCCCTCGCGCGCCGCGCGGTGCTCGGCCGCGGAGTGCTCGAACCAGTTCTGGCGGCCGAAGCGGTACTCGTAGCGGGGCTCCACCCCCGCAGGCGCGAACCAGTTCGGGCGCTCCCAGCCCCCCGCTTCCCCGAAGCAGGCGCCGCGCGCGGCGAGGCGCTCGTGCACCGGCGAGTGGCGCACGTCGCGCGCGGTGGTGTACTGGCGGTAGGGATAGTGACGGGCGTAGAGGAGCCCGAGCGTCTCCGAGACCCGGTCCTCGATGTAGGCCTGCGTCCCCTGGAAGGCGAAGACCCGGCGCAGGTCGTTCCCGGTGAGGTCCAGCGGCGGGTGCCCCCTGTCCATCCACTCCGCGCAGACCCTGCCGATGCCGCCCGAGCTGACGATGCCGACCGAGTTCAGCCCGCAGGCGACGAAGAAGTTGCCGAGCTCGGGCGCTTCCCCCACGTGGAACTGGTCGTCGTGGGTGAAGCTCTCCGGGCCGCAGAAGAAGCTGCGCCAACCGACCTCGCGGAGCAGGGGAACGCGCTCCATCGCGTCCTCGAGCACCGGAATGAGCTGGTCTTCCATGTGGCCGGGGATCTGGTCGAAGCAGAAGTCCGCCGGGATGGCATCGAGGCGCACCGGCCGCGCCACCGGCTCGAAGGCACCGACCAGCAGGCTGCCGGCATCCTCCCGGTAGTACGCGCACCGGTCCTGGTCGCGCAGCACCGGCAGATCCTTGGGGAGGTCCTCGAGCTTCTCGGTGTGGGCGTAGTAGTGCTCGCAGGCGTGCAGGGGGATGGTCACGCCGGCGAGGCGGCCGAGGTGGCGCGACCACAGGCCCGCCGCGCACACCACGTACTCGCACGCGATCTCCCCCGCCGTCGTCTCCACCCCCGTCACCCTGCCCTCAGCACGGCGGACTCCGGTGACCTCCACGTTCTCGATGCATTGCACCCCGCGCCCGCGCGCGCCCTTCACGTAGGCGTTCACCACGTCGACGGGGCTCGCCATCCCGTCCGTCTCGAGCCACGTGCCCCCGAGGAGGTCGCCGGTGCGCACGAGGGGGTGGAAGTGGCCGACCTCCTCCGCGGTGATCACCTCCATGCGGCCGAACCCGAACGCGTTGTACGCATCGGCCAGACGCCTGAGCTCCGCAAGGCGGTCCCGGCTGTGGGCGATGGCGACGCTTCCGACCTGCCGGAACCCGGTGGACTGGCCGGTCTCCTCCTCCAGCTCGGGAAGGAGGTCGCGGGTATAGGCGCAGAGCTCGGCGTGGGTGTCGCTCGGCCGGGCGGTGCCGATGAGCCCCGCCGCGTGCCAGCTCGTCCCGGACGCGAATTGCCGGCGTTCCAGGAGGACGACGTCCGTCCACCCGAGCTTCGCGAGATGCCAGGCGACACTCGCGCCGGTCACGCCGCCACCGATGACCACTGCGCTCGCGCGCTCCGGTGCTGTCTGGTTCACTCGCCTTCCCGTAGTGGCGGTCGCATCGGACCCGAGGGCGAGATTGCGCCACAGAGTCTCTTCCCTCGCAAGCGCTTCCCGGGGCGGGGCCAGGGCAGATCAGTTCGCGGGCGTCCCGGTTCGCCGCCGGACAGCGTAGCTCCTCGATGCAGAGGCCCTTTCTTCGGTTGACGACGACTTTGCCCGAAACGCTCGGCGATCGACATGACCCCTCGAGTGCATTGGACACGGGCAAGAGAACCCATCAGCCCCCGGGGCGGGGCAGGAGCACTTCACGCGGGCTGGACCGCCGCATCTCGGCGCGTCGCTGCATGCTCATGCAGGGCTCTTCAAAAGTCGGCTTGACGGCTTCAGACTCCGAGCTTCGGGATT
>CAYFYD010000427.1:0-3898 GCA_964347195.1 uncultured Ectothiorhodospiraceae bacterium | reverse complement strand
GTCCCCGGCCCCGATCGGGGAGCGGGAATCCATTGCGACCGACGAACCCCGAAACCCGCACCCCCGTCATTCCCTTGGTCAGCGGGAATCCAATGCGGTCAACGAACCCCGAAACTCGTACCTCCGTCATTCCCGCGTCCCCTTCCGTCATTCCCGCGGAAGCGGGAATCCATTCCGATCAACGCATCCCGAAACTCGAGGCCAGGTCAGCCTCCGTGGCCGATCACCACGACGAGATCATGGGCCTCCACCCGCTGGCCGGCGTCGGCGACGACCTCCTCGACCACTCCGGAGACCTCCGCGTAGACCGCGCTCTCCATCTTCATCGCCTCGATGGTGAAGAGCGGATCGCCGCGTTCCACCTTCTGGCCGGTGCGGACCGCGACCCCGACGATGAGCCCGGGCATCGGTGCGCCGGCGTGGCCGGGGTCGGTGTCGTCCGCCTGGCGCCGGGCCGCGCCCGCCCCGGCGAGGGAGCGGTCGGCCACCCGCACCGTGCGGGGCTGGCCGTTCAGCTCGAAGAAGACGGTGCGGCGGCCTTCGCGGTCCGCCTCGCCCACCGCGCGGCAGGTCACGAGCAAGGTCTTGCCCGGCTCGAGCTCGATGTCGAACTCGCGGTCGAGCTCGGGGCCGA
The DNA here is from genome assembly GCA_964347195.1 of uncultured Ectothiorhodospiraceae bacterium. GTDB lineage: Bacteria > Pseudomonadota > Gammaproteobacteria > HK1 > HK1 > JAJEAD01. Next base: position 3,264 of record CAYFYD010000427.1, on the reverse strand, counting down.
AGAAGAAGACCGGAGTCGGCAACACCGCTACGTCGGCGAAGGATCGCCGGTGCGCGGCGTACTCGACGAAGACCTCGGGGTACATCAGGTATGACGCGAGCTCGTCGTCGCTGATGCCGCGCCGCACCCTCTTCTCCGCCTCGCGGCGCTCCGCCTCGAGGTCCGCCGGCGGCAGCACCGCCCCCGGGCGCTCCGAGAGCGGCGTCTCGCCCTTGAGCACCTTGCGCTGGAGGGCGGGTGGGAACCCGCCGGGGGGCTGGCCGAGCTCGCCCCGGAAGAGCTGAACTACGGAGGCGGGGAAGTTCACGTCGTGCTCGGGGGCCGCGACCTGCTCGGCCGAGATCCCGCCGCTTACCATGGTCAGGGCCATGTCGCCGACCACCTTGGAGGTCGGCGTCACCTTGATGATGTCGCCGAAGAGGGCGTTGACCTCGGTGTACGCCCGCTCGACCTCCGGCCAGTGGCTCTCCAGGCCGAGGGCGCGGGCCTGCTCGCGCAGATTGGTGTACTGCCCGCCGGGCATCCCGTGCTCGAAGACCGTCGCGGAGCCCGCGCGCAGGTCGCTCTCGAAGGCGCCGTAGGCGGTACGCACGCCCTCCCAGTAGGTGTTGATCCGGCGCATCGCGTCACGATCGAGCCCCGGATCCCTCCGGCTGCCGCGCAGCGCCTCGACGATGGCCCCGAGGTTCGGCTGCGAGGTCAGGCCGCTCCAGGCGTCCATCGCCCCGTCGATGGCGTCGCATCCCGCCTCCGCCGCCGCGAGCGCGCTCGCGGCGGAGATGCCGCTCGTATCGTGGGTGTGGAAGTGCAGCGGCAAGCCCACCTCTTCCTTGAGCGCGCTCACGAGGCGGCGCGCGGCCTCGGGCTTGCACAGGCCCGCCATGTCCTTGATGCCGATGATGTGGGCGCCGGCCGTCTCGAGCTCCCTCGCCAGCCGGAGGTAGTAGGCGAGGTCGTACTTGCTGCGCGGGTCGCACAGGTCGCCGCTGTAGCAGATCGCGGCCTCGCAGAGCTTGCCTTCCTCGCGCACCACATCCATCGTGAGGCGCATGTTGTCGACCCAGTTCAGGCAGTCGAAGACCCGGAAGAGGTCGATGCCGGCGGCGGCCGCCCGGCGCAGGAAGAAACGCACCACGTTGTCGGGGTAGTTGCGGTAGCCCACGCCGTTGGCCCCGCGCACGAGGGCCTGGAGCAGGAGGTTGGGCACCGCTTCGCGCAGCGCCGCCAGCCGCTCCCAGGGGTCTTCCTCGAGGAAGCGCATCGCGACGTCGAAAGTCGCCCCGCCCCAGCACTCCAGAGACAGGAGCTGCGGGAGGAGGCGGGCGTAGTGCGGTGCCACCGCCAGCATGTCGATGCTGCGCATGCGGGTGGCGATGAGCGACTGGTGGGCGTCGCGCATCGTGGTGTCGGTGACCAGGGTGCGCTCCTCGGCGTGCATCCATTGCGCGAATCCTTCCGGGCCGAGCGCTTCGAGGCGCTGGCGGCTTCCCGCGGGCGGAGGGTGGGCGGGGAGATGCGGAAGCTGGGGCCCGGGAATGTGCTCGGGGCGCCGGCGCCCTTCCACGTCCCGGTTCCCGTTGATGAGCACGTCGGCGACGAAGCTCAGGAGGCGGGTGGCCCGGTCCCGGCGCGGCTTGAAGTCGAAGAGCGCCGGCGTGCGGTCGATGAAGGTGGTCGTGACCTCGCCGCGGCGGAAGTCCGGATGCTCGATCAGGGCCTCGAGAAAGCGCAAGTTCGTCGCGACCCCCCGGATCCGGAACTCGCGCAGGGCCCGGCCCATGCGCGCCGCCGCCTCGTCCGGGCCCGGCGCCCACGCCGTGACCTTCTCCAGCAGCGAGTCGTAGAAGGGGGTGATCACCGCCCCGGAGTAGGCGGTGCCGCCGTCGAGACGGATGCCGAAGCCGTTGGCGCCGCGGTAGGCGGTGATGCGCCCGTAGTCCGGGATGAACTGGTTCTGGGGGTCCTCGGTGGTGATCCGGCACTGCAGGGCGTGGCCGTGCAGGCGGATCCCGGACTGCTCCGGCACGCCGCTCGCCGCGTCGCCGACGCACGCCCCCTCCGCGACCCGCAGTTGCGCCTTCACGATGTCCACCCCGGTGACCGCTTCGCTCACAGTGTGCTCGACCTGGATGCGGGGATTGACCTCGATGAAGTAGAAAGCGCCGGTGTCGGCATCGAGCAGGAACTCGACGGTGCCCGCGCTCCGGTAGCCGGTGGCACGGGCGAGACGCACCGCCGCGGCGCACAGCGATTCGCGTGCCGCCGGGTCGAGGTAGGGCGCCGGGGCCCGCTCGACCACCTTCTGATGGCGTCGCTGCATCGAGCACTCGCGCTCGAACAGGTGCACGACGTTGCCCCGGGAGTCGCCGATCACCTGCACCTCCACGTGCCGCGCCCGGCGGACCAGCTTCTCCAGGAAGATCTCGTCGTTGCCGAAGGCGGCCTTCGCCTCGCGGCGGGCGATCGAGACCTGTTCCGGGAGCTCGCCGGCCTTCTCGATCACGCGCATGCCGCGGCCCCCGCCCCCCCAGCTCGCCTTCGCCATCACCGGGAAGCCGATGGCTTCCGCCGCGCGCCGCATCTCCGCCGGGTCGCGGGGGAGGGGGCCGCTCGCCGGCATCACCTCGAGACCACACTCGCGGGCGAGGCGGCGGGCCTCGAGCTTGCTGCCGAGCAGGCGCATCACTTCCGGTGGCGGCCCGACGAACACGAGCCCGCCCTCCATGCACGCCTCGGCGAAGTCGGGGTTCTCGGACAGGAAGCCGTAGCCGGGGTGTACCGCGTCGGCGCGGGCGTCGCGGGCGAGGCGCACGATGCCCTCGATGTCGAGGTAGGCCCGAATCGGCGGCTTCCCCGGGCCGACGAGGTAGGCCTCGTCGGCCTTGAAGCGGTGCAGAGCGTAGCGATCTTCGTGCGAGAAGATCGCGACCGTCCGGATCCCCAGCTCGTTCGCCGCCCGCAGCACCCGGATCGCGATCTCGCTGCGGTTGGCGACCAGGAGCTTGCGGATGGGTCTGCTGCTGCTCATGTCCCGAGTGTCGCCTCGTTCAGCCGTGGCGTGCCATTGTGGGCGATTCCGCGCCGGGTCGCATGGTCAGTCCGAACGCGAGCCAGGACTGATTTTTGTTCTGGTTCGGGCGGTGCGTGAGGGGAGCTTGGCCGACGCCGGGGAAGCGCAAGTAGTCGTTGAGCGCGGTGGTGGTCCGGACCTCGCGCTGTTCCCAACGACCATGCACGGCCGGGAGCTTGCCCTGGATGGGCTTG
>CAYFYD010000426.1:0-3908 GCA_964347195.1 uncultured Ectothiorhodospiraceae bacterium | reverse complement strand
GCGGGAATGACGGCTATAGGATGGATTCCCGCTTCCGCGGGAATGACGAGGAGTGGTGTCCTGCACATCGCCCGTCATCCCCGTGCCCCCTCCCGTCATCCCCGCTCCCCGATCGGGGTGGGGGACGCGCTTTGCGGGAATGACGGCAGTGGTACCCGAGACGGGGAATGGCCCCCGACTCGAGGGCGGCGTGCCGTCGCTTTCCCGTCATTCCCGCGCCCCCTCCCGTCATTCCCGCGCCTCCTCCCGTCATTCCCGCGGAAGCGGGAATCCATCGACTCTCCGGGATGCAAGTTCGTCAACCGATCACGGATGCGCGGAAACCGGAATGTCCGGTTGCGGCGCTTGCCGGGGTCCTGAACCGTGGTAGCGGCCATCCCCTTCCACCGGGAAGCATCCGTGGAGTACGGCAGGGCCACGCGATCGAGCCCGATGATCCGCCGGGTCCTTGCCGCCAACCCCGGCCCCTTCACCTGCCACGGCACCGGCACCTACATCATCGGCACGGGCCGGGTCGCGGTGGTGGACCCCGGTCCCGACCTGCCCGAGCACGTCGATGCGATTCTCGCCGCGACGCGGGGCGAACGGATCACCCACATCCTGGTGACCCACACCCACAACGACCACTCTCCCGCGACCCGTTCCCTCCAGGCGAGGGTGGACGCGCCGAGCTACGGGTACGGGCCGCACGGCACCGGCCGCTTCGAACCCGGCGAGGAGGTCGAGGAAGGCGCGGACCGGGACTTCGCGCCCGACCTGAGGGTGCGCGACGGCGACGTGGTGCAAGGGGAAGGCTGGACGGTGGAGTGCGTGCACACCCCGGGCCACACGTCGAACCACATCTGCTACGGACTGCGCGAGGAAGGGGCGCTGTTCAGCGGGGACCACGTCATGGGGTGGAGCACCACCATCGTCTCCCCGCCGGACGGCGACATGGGCGAGTACATGCGGAGCCTCGAACGCCTTCTCGCCCGTGACGACGCATGTTACCGGCCGACCCACGGCCCCCCCATTCCCGAGCCCCGGGCCTTCGTTCGCGCCTGCATCGCCCATCGCAAGGAGCGCTTCGACCAGATCCTGCGCTGCCTCGCGCAGGGCCTGGAGCGCGTGAGCGACATGGTGCCGGTCATCTACCACGACCTGCCGCGCTCGATGCATCCCGCCGCCGCGCGCCAAGTCTTCGCGGCGCTCGTCCATCTCGTCGAAGAGGGGAGCGCCACCTGTTCGGGTCCCCTCGGCGCCGGCGCGCGCTATCGCCCGGCTGATGCATAATCCGGGTTCGGCCTCCGGGGACTGTCGCTCATGGTCATGTTCGTGGTCGAAGACCGGCACCTGCAGCAACTGAGCCCGTCGGCGAGGCGCGAGCTCCTGCGGGTGCTGGCGACGGAAGTCGAAGAGGTGCGGGCGCGCTACGCCGCGCTCGAGTGGCAGCCCGACGGCACCCAGTCCTACCCGCTGAGCGAAGAAGAGGCGCGGCACCTTCTGCACGGCATGCCGGAGAGCGCACGCAACCTGCTGCGGGCCTTCGCGGAGAGGTCCGACGGCGATCAGGGCGCCGCCACCTTCCGGGAGCTGCTGAAGGCGACCGGACACAGCAAGGTGGAGAATCTCGGGCGCCAGATCGCCTGGATCGAGCTGCGCTTGCGCACCGTGACCGGAAACCACGACGCTTGGCTGATCACCTGGCGCAAGTCGGACTGGAAGTGGAGCGAGCAGCGCCAGACCTACACCCGCGGCCGGTACTTCATCAACGGTCCCGCGGTGGACGCGCTGCGCGCGGCGATGGATATCGACTGAGCCGGCCCGCGCGCCGCTGCGAACGCGCGCCGCCGACCCGACGCGGGCCTTGTCCTTCGCGGGGGCGGCGCCATATCCGTGTGTGGACTCGCGGGCGAAAGTAATGGCCGGTCATCCCGAAACCCTGGTCCCGAGCGGGAGCCTGCACGCGCTGCGCGGGCTCCTGCCCTACCTGTGGCCGCGCGACGAGTGGCGGATGCGCACCCGGGTGGTGCTGGCGCTCGCGATGCTCGCCGGCTCCAAGGTCACGCTGGTGTTCGTGCCGGTGCTCTTCGGGCGCGCGGTCGATGCGCTGGGAGGCGCGGTCGCCGCCACCGCGGTCGCGCTGCCCGTGGGACTGATTCTGGCCTACGGGCTGGCCCGGGTGCTCTCGCTCGTCTTCGGGCAGCTCCGCGACGCGCTCTTTGCCCGGGTCGGTCAGCGCGCCATCCGTACCGTCGCGCTCGAAGTGTTCCGCCACCTTCACGCCCTCTCCCTGCACTTCCATCTCGGCCGGCAGACCGGGGGCCTGAGCCGCTCCATCGAACGCGGGACCAAGTCCATCGAGATGCTGCTGCGCTTCGGCCTTTTCACCGTGCTGCCGACCCTGGTGGAGATCACGCTCGTCTTCGGGATCCTGTGGGGGCTGCTCGATCTCGGGATCGCCGCCGTCACTCTGCTCACGGTGTCCGCGTACATCCTGTTCACCGTGAAGGTCACCGAGTGGAGGCTCGAGTTCCGGCGCCGGATGAACGAGCGGGACAGCCAGGCGAACACCCGGGCCATCGACAGCCTGCTCAACTTCGAGACCGTGAAGTACTTCGGCAACGAGGAGCACGAGGCGCGGCGCTTCGACCGGGCGATGGCGGGATACGAGGACGCGTCGGTCAAGAGCCAGACCTCGCTCGCCCTGCTCAACATCGGACAGGCGGTGGTCATCACGGTCGGGCTGACGCTGGTGATGTATCTGGCCGGGCTCGGCATCGTCGAGGGCCGGATGACGGTGGGCGACTTCGTGATGGTGAACACCTTTCTCATGCAGCTCTACCAGCCCCTCAACTTCTTCGGATTCGTCTACCGGGAGATAAAGCAGGGGCTCATCGACATCGAGAAGATGTTCGAGCTGCTGGGGGTCGAGACGGACATCGAGGATGCCCCGGACGCGCGTCCCCTGCGTCTGGCCGGGGGAGAGATCCGCTTCGACGGAGTCTCCTTCGGCTACGACGAGCGCCGTCCCCTCTTCGATCGCCTGAGCTTCGTCATTCCGGCCGGCGCCACCGTGGCGCTGGTCGGTACCTCGGGAAGCGGCAAGTCCACGATCGGGCGCCTCCTCTATCGCTTCTACGATGTCGATGCGGGCGCCATCCTCATCGACGGGCAGGACCTGCGCGGGGTGACCCAGGTCTCGCTGCACGCCGCCATCGGGGTGGTGCCGCAGGACACCGTGCTGTTCAACGACAGCATCTACTACAACATCGCCTACGGGCGTCCCGGCGCCTCGCCGGCGGAAGTCGAAGACGCGGCGCGCCTCGCGCACATTCACGACTTCGTGATGGGTCTGCCGGACGGCTACCAGACCATGGTCGGCGAGCGCGGCCTCAAGCTCTCCGGCGGCGAGAAGCAGCGGGTCGCGATCGCGCGCACCGTGCTCAAGGACCCGCGACTGCTGATCTTCGACGAGGCCACTTCCGCCCTGGATTCGCGCACGGAGGACGAGATCCAGGGCAACCTCGAGGCCCTGTCCCGGGGACGTACCACCCTGACGATCGCGCACCGCCTGTCCACGGTGACCGGCGCCGACGAGGTCCTGGTCCTCGAAGAGGGCCAAGTCGTCGAGCGCGGCCGTCACTCCCGGCTGCTCGCGAAGAGGGGCCGCTACGCGGAGATGTGGAATCGCCAGCAGGAGGAGTCCGGCTGAGCTGGACACTATTCCCGTCATTCCCTTGGTCAGCATGTCAAGGGGGCTGTGCCCCCCGCCCAGGGTCGTTTCATGCTGCGTCTCGACCTGTGCCTCGGGGCCGGCGGGAGGGCGCCCATGGACGATTCGGGGCGCTCGGCGACGCGGAATGCCTGCAACCGAGGGGTGAGCAGGGCGAATGAGGGCGCACCGGGGGGTCACCAACGCCGTCCGC
>CAYFYD010000425.1:0-3915 GCA_964347195.1 uncultured Ectothiorhodospiraceae bacterium | reverse complement strand
GGGGTCATGTCGATCGCCGAGCGTTTCGAGCGAAGTCGTCGTCAACCGAAGAAAGCGCTTCTGCATCGAGGAGCTACGCTGTCCGGCGGCGAACCGGGACGCCCACGAACTGTTCTGCCCTGCTCCCGGCGATTTGAACCTTCGCACGCGAAGGGCATAATGCACCCGGCCGCGCTTCCGTCCGAGCCGCGGGAAACCTGATGAGGCGCACCGTACCCATGCTCTCCGATGGTCTGATCCTCGTCGCCAAGCGCGAGTGCCCGACTTGCACGATGGTGGAGCCGGCCATGCGGCGGCTGGCGGCCGGGACGCTCCCCTTCACCGTGTACAGCCAGGACGACCCGGGCTTTCCCGCCGGGGTGGCGGGCGTGGTCGATGACCGCGAGCTCGAGCACTCGTACCGGCTCGGCATCGAGACGGTGCCGACCCTGCTCTGCGTACAGGGAGGGCGCGAGGTCGGGCGCGCGATCGGATGGCACCGCGGGGAGTGGGAAGGCTTGAGCGAGAGCCCGGGGCTGGGAGAGGGCCTCCCGGACTCCCGGCCGGGCTGCGCTTCGCGGAGCGTCGAGCCCGGAATGCCGGAGAGGCTCGCGCTGCGCTACGGTGGCGTCCGCTTCCATTCCCGCACGGTGGAGGTCGGAGACGGCGAGGACCCGATCGAAGCCTGCTACGACCGGGGCTGGAGCGACGGGCTGCCGGTGGTGCCGCCGACCCGGCTGCGGGTCCTGCGCATGCTCCAGGGCACCACGCGGAGCGCCGGCGAGGTGCTCGGCGAGGTCCCGCCCGCGCTCGCTCCCTGCACGGTCGAGAAGGCGGCGGCGAACGCGGTCCTGGCCGGGTGTCGGCCCGAGTACTTCCCCGTCGTGCTCGCCGCGGTCGAGGCCGCCCTCGATTCCGCCTTCGCGTTGCACGGCGTGCTCGCGACCACCGACTTCGCCTCACCCATCGTGGTGGTGAGCGGCGCGGCGGCGCGGCGCATCGGCATGAACTGCGGGGTCAACGTGCTCGGTCAGGGCCATCGCGCGAACGCCACCATCGGGAGGGCGCTTCAGCTCGTGGTGCGCAATGTCGGAGGCGGCCGGCCCGGCGGGGTCGACCGCTCGACTCTCGGGCATCCCGGGAAGTACACGTACTGCTTCGCGGAGGACGAATCGGACGAGGACTGGGAGCCCCTGCGGGTGGACCGCGGCTTCGCCCGTGAAGTGTCCACCGTCACGCTGTTCGCGGGCGGCGGGGTGCACGGGATCTGGGACGAGCGGGCGAGGGCACCGGAGGCCCTCGTGGCGCGTACCGGTGAGTGGCTCGCGCGCATCGGGTTTCCGGGCGCACCGGGACACGCCCTCGTGCTGATCGCACCCGAGCACGGTCGCATCTACCGCGAGGCGGGATGGGGCCGCTCGCGCATCAAGTCCGCGCTCGTCGAGGCGAGCGGGGGCAGGATTCTCATCGAAGGACTGCTGCTGGTACGGGCCGGTGGCCCCGCCGGACTGCTGAGCGCCGCGATCTCGGGCTGGGCAGTCGGGGAACGCGGCAGCAATCCGATAACCAGGGAGATTGGCACATGAACGAAAGCGAAGTGATGCTGGACCCGACCTCGGAGCGGACGCCTCCGGGCCGGCAACCCGCCGTCCTGCCGGCGTCGCTCGGCGGGTTGACGGTGGGGCTGCTCGACATCACCAAGGCGAAGGGAGACTTCTTCCTCGATCAGCTCGGCCTGCGCTTGGGCGAGCGCGGGATCAGGGTGCGGCACTACGCGAAGCTCACTTCGGCGAAGCCCGCCGCGCCGGAAGTGGGTCAGACGATTGCCGAGGAGTGCGATGTCGTCGTCGAAGCACTTGCCGATTGAGGGTCCTGCACCTCGTGCAGTTTGCATGACATGCTGGACCTCGACCGCCGCGGAGTGCCGGGCGCGATGATCGCCACCACCGCGTTCGAGAGCGCCTACCGGGCGCAGGCGGACATCCTCGCGTTCTCGCCGCACGTGGTGTACGTGCCGCATCCCATCCAGAACCGCAGCGAGGCCGAAGTGCGCGCAATCGCCGACGACGCGGTCGAGCGGATCATCGCGGGCATCACCGCCTCGTGACGCGCTAGCGCCGAGACTTCCCGTCACGCGCCCGTAGCTCAGCCGGATCAGAGTACCAGGCTTCGAACCTGGTGGTCGGGGGTTCGAGTCCCTCCGGGCGCGCCATGTTCTCGTCATCGGCCGTCGTCCACGGCACACGAACGAAGCGGTGTGGACGCGCGCACCGCGCGGGGAGACACGCCGGCGGCGTGACTCCGGCCAGCATGAGACGGTCCTGGTAGCGTGGCCGTTCCGTCTACCAGTCCGCGTCGAGCAGTGTTTCGGAACGGGGCCTGACGGCGCGCCGTTCCCGGCGCAACCGCTCGATCTCTTCGAGCAGGTCGAGGGCGAGCGCCGCACCCGGCCAGTTCACCCGCAGGTCGCGCGACAGCGTCAGCGCTTTCTGTGCGCGCGTGACGGCGCTGCCCGAGAAGCGCCACTCGACCGGGGCACCCCCCCGGGGTTCCAGCACCCCCTCCTCGACCATCTCGATCACGAGCTCGGCATGCACCCCGCAGACCCGGCAGAGCTCGTGGAGCGTGAAGACCGTTCGTTCATCGAGCAGGGTGCCCGTGAGCTCGCGCCGGCCGCGTTGCCGCATCACGCTACCCTCCGAGTCCGCTTCGCGGGTCGAAGGCCATCTCGCGCTTCATCCGTTCGTAGAGCGCGCGGGCATCATCAGTCTCCGCCTCCGGCGTCTGGATCTCGAGCACGACATACTGGTCTCCGGCCGGCTGGCCGGGAAGACCCCGTCCCTTCAGCCGGAGCCTGGTTCCCGTCCGGGAGCCGGGCGGGACCTTGAGGTCGACGTCACCGCCGAGCGTCGGCACCGTGACCGTCTCGCCGAGCGCGGCTTCCCATGGTGCGACGGGAAGGTCGAGGTACACGTCGCGCCCGGACACGTGATAGAGCGGATGCGGCGCGAAGGACACCTCGAGGAAGAGGTCTCCCGCCGGTGCGCCGCCCGTTCCCGCCCCGCCCTGACCACCGAGTCGGATCCGCTGACCCGGCATGACGCCTCTCGGGATTCTGACGTTCAGGGTATGGGTCGCGGTGACGAGGCGGCCCTGCTCGTCCAGCTCCGGAAGCTCGAGCGAGAGTCTGCGCGCGGCGCCGAGGAAGGCGTCTTCGAGCGAGATCACGATCCGGGCGTGGATGTCCTCGCCCTTCATCCGGATATGGGTGTGGCCGCCGCCCGAGCGCCGGTGCCCGACCCCCCCGAACAGGGACTCGAAGAAGTCGCTGAACTCGCCGGCGCCGGTATACCCGCCGCCCGCGAAGCCGACATCGGGCCTCCAGTCGGGCGGGGGGCGGAACTCCTCTCCCGCCTTCCAGTCGGCGCCGAAGCGGTCGTAGGCGGCGCGCTTCTCCGGGTCCTTGAGCACCTCGTAGGCTTCCTGGACTTCCTTGAAGCGCTCTTCCGCGTCCGGCTCCTTGCTCACGTCCGGATGGTACTTGCGCGCGAGGCGCCGGTACGCGCGCTTGATCTCGTCCGGGGTGGCGGCGCGTTCGACGCCCACCGTCTCGTAGTAGTCCTTGAACTTCATCGCACCGTCGCTTGCCGGCGGACCCGACGGGTCGTCGTGGCGGGTGGCCGGGGCCTCGTCCGGAATCGACCCGCGAGGGCGTCCCGGCGGTCACTCCGGAAGCCGGCGCCGGCCGCGGGAGCTCCCGCCGCGCACGCCGCCCTCACGAGTCGCCGGCCAATGGAGAGATACAACGCTCCTGTCGCACGTTCATGGAACCCTGGCGACAACATGGACGCGTCGGGGCACAAATCAAGGGCGTGAGGCCCGGGCCCAGGGCTCTTCAAAAGTCGGCTTGACGGCTTCAGACTCCGAGCTTCGGGA